>WGFF01000234.1 GCA_015492355.1 Deltaproteobacteria bacterium | reverse complement strand
GGGTGAAACGGTGGGGTAAGAGCCCACCAGCCTGTCGGGTGACCGGCAGGGCTTGGCAACCCCCTCCCGGTGCAAGGCCAAATAGGTTCCGCTTCTTGAAGGATTGCCCGTCCTTTTTCCCTTAAGGGAAGGCGGAACGGGTTGGCTGCTTGAGTCCGATGGCAACATCGGACCCAGATGAATGGTCACCATCCCCCGCAGGGGGATACAGAATCCGGCTTATGGTAGCCTCCAGCCTTCTTCCTTCTAAGGTCCCAGTAATTCAGGGGCTTGATTCCAGGGAGTAATACTGTTATTATTTAAGATTACTAAACCTCGCCTCTTCCTTCCTGTAAAAGGTCGATTGCAGGAGTCAGGGATATGGAGTACTACATATTTCTGACCAATAGGTGCAATATAAGGTGCTCCTATTGCTCTGCGGGCAGGGTTGTATCCTCAGGGAACGGAGGGGTGCTCTCAGAGGATACGATGAAAGGGATTATCGACTACATTGCAAGGAGCAGTCGATACAGGAACAGTGAAGATAGAGACCTTGTGGTCTTTTTCGGTGGGGAACCGCTCCTTGAGTACGAGCTTATCGAGAGGTTCGTGGAGAAGGCATATCCCTTGGATCTATCCTATGCCCTGTATACGAATGGAATGCTTCTAAGGGACGTGCCTGTTGAGGTGTTGAACCACATGGATGTAATCCTTGTATCCTTCGATGGCGACAGGACATCCCATGAAAGGCACAGGGGAAGGGGTACGTACGAT
Source organism: Deltaproteobacteria bacterium (assembly GCA_015492355.1). Lineage (GTDB taxonomy): Bacteria > Desulfobacterota > GWC2-55-46 > GWC2-55-46 > S146-73 > S146-73. Next base: position 4,750 of record WGFF01000234.1, on the reverse strand, counting down.
ACCATAATAAACAACCTCCATGAGCTGAAGCCATCCCTCAGTGCCCATATAATAGGAAGGATTACTGTGGAGGAGGAGACGGATATTTACCTATCAGCCACGAGTATTATCAATAGATATGTCGATTCCGTATACTGGCAGATAGTGAACAAGCCTAACTTCAAGAACAAAGGGGTGTTCATAAAGAGATACAGGGAGGGTATAAAGAGGCTTTTCGATCTATGGCTTGAGAGGTTCAGGGACGGAGAGGTCCTCAGGATGATACCGTTTCAGGCTATCACAGGAAGCCTTATCTTCGGTTACAACAGGGAGAGGTCTTTCAGGTGTGGTGCGGGCAGTGAGCACAGGACCATAGATGTGGAGGGGAATGTATACTGGTGTGATGAGTATGTAGGTGATGAGAGGGGGATGGTTGGACATATAAAGGACAGGGACTCCCTCTATCCGATCTACAGGACACACAGAGAGATATTTCAGGACTGCAGGGATTGTGATGTGGAGGATATATGCCTTGGTAGATGCAGGAAGGCACTTACAGAATATTCGGACAGACAGAGAAGGATATACTGCGGACTTACAAGATACCTTATTAACACCGTAGCCCAACATACGGATGAGATAAGGGGAGTTGTGGAGGAGAGGGGCTATTCCTTCGAAGATATCTACACCGTACCTTACTGTACAGAGGAGATACCCTGAAGGGGTCTATCTGTGGTTTCAGGTTGTGAGTCCTATGAAGAAGGGGTAAAACCCTGGACTACAGGGTGTAAGCCTTGCTCTCGATAAAGGCATAGGCACTGTGGTTGTGGATGGACTCCATGTTCTCTGCCTCCACCCTGAACCATGTTATCCTTTTCATCTTCCTGAGCCTCAGTGCCACTTCCCTTACCACGTCTTCAACGAACATGGGATTGTTGTACGCCTTTTCTGTCACGTACTTCTCATCCACGCGCTTGAGGAGAGAATAGACCGGACTGCTTGCAGACCTTTCCACCCTTCTTATGATATCCTCTATCCATACAAACCCCCTGAACCTCACCGCAACCCTTACAATCCCCCTCTGATTGTGGGCACCGTAACTGCTTATCTCTTTTGAGCATGGACACAGGGTGGTAACCGGCACTGTCACCTCAAGTACAAAATCCCTCTCCTCACCGAGCGAACCTGTGTACCTGCACCTGTACTCCATAAGCCCCTTTGCCTTCGATACCGGGGCTGACTTCTCTATAAAGTAGGGAAACTCCACCTCCAGGTGGGCTGTGGTGGCATTGAACCTTTTTTTCATCCTTTCGAGTATCTCAGGGAAGTTTCTTACCGTTATCTCGCCCCTGTACTCGTTGAGTATCTCTATGAATCTACTCATGTGTGTGCCCTTGAAGTGATGGGGCAGATCAACATACATGTTCACAGAGGCTATGGTGTGCTGGGTCTTGTTCTTCTTGTCCAGGACTACCACAGGATAGCGGATATCCTTTACACCGACCTTGTCTATATCTATCCTTCTGAAGTCGGGCTCACACTGAATATCCCGCAGTTTTCTTTTCTCCTCCATCCCCTTTATCCATCAGCCAGGAAGGCTGCGCATGCCCCCTCTGACTCCCATACCCTTACACAAGCCACCTTTATGTTGCCTTTGTTGAGCCTTCTGGAGAGTTCATCGAAGATATACCTTGCGATGTTCTCCGCAGTGGCATTCACTCTGTCAAAGGGGATAAGCTCGTTAAGATACCTGTGGTCGAGCCTCTGGACTATGGTGTTGAGTTCCTTTTTCAAGACCTTGAAGTCTAAGGCAATACCTATATCGTTCAAGCCCTGTGCCCTTATGGTTGCCTCTACCTTCCAGTTGTGTCCGTGCAGGTTCTCGCACGCACCCTCATAACCCCTGAGATTGTGGGCAGAGGAAAAACCAGATGTTACAGTGAGTTCGTACATGGCTCATCCCGATCGATGGAGACCTTCTGTGGAAGAGAAGACCGCCCGCCCTCCCCACTGGTTGAGCCCCATGGGGCTACACGCCTTTTTCCCTGTGGAGACTATCCGCATTCCGAATATCCACACCATCTGCACACAACACAACCATCCACGTGTTCCACGGTACCTCCACAGTCCGGACACGCACCCCGTTTGAGGAGCTCGGGTATAAGAGCGATGGAGGATTCTGCGGGCTTTTTGGCAAGGTGGACCAGTTCCTTTTTCCCTGACAGGAGCGGTTCCCCTGCTGTCCTTTTGAATCTCAGGTACCACTCCATTGCCTGTGCAACCGCATCAGAGCAGGACATGACCCTGTCTCCACCGTATCCTACTGGCAGATGACAGCTTATACCGCGCATCTGTTTTACTATCTCCTCTGGTTGTATACCGCTCCTCAGGGCAAGGGATGTCATCCTTCCTATTGCCTCGCACTGCGAGGTTGCACATCCCCCTGCCTTGCCTATCTGGGTGAATATCTCAAAGGGTCTGCCCTCTTCATCCTCGTTTATGGTAACGTATAGGTTCCCGCAACCTGTCTTTATCTTTCTTGTAACCCCGAATGCAACCTCTCCTCTCGGTCTGGGTGCGGGAGATGGCTGAGACGATGTGGTGGTACCGTGGGGGGTATTCTTCTCTCCCCTTGTAAGTACCTGTCCCTCCCTTGAGCCATCCCTGTATACGGTCACACCCTTACAGCCGAGCCTGTAGGCAAGGAGATATACCTCCCTTACATCCTCTTTTGTTGCGCTGTTCGGGAAATTGACTGTCTTTGAGACCGCATTGTCGGTGTACTTCTGGAAGGCTGCCTGCATGCGTATATGCCAGTGTGGCTCTATCTCATGGGCTGTAACGAACACCCTCTTTACATCCTCTGGTATGCCCTCCACATCATGGAGCCCACCTGAGGAGGCGACCCTCTTCATTATCTCCGGGTCATCAAAACCCATGCGCTTTGCGACCTCGTTGAACAGGGGATTTATCTCCATGAGTTCCGTCCCTTCCATTACGTTCCTTGTGAATACAAGGGCAAAGAGTGGCTCTATACCAGAGGAGCACCCTGCAATGATGGATATGGTGCCAGTGGGTGCTATGGTCGTTACAGTGGCATTCCTTATGGGTCTGCCACCCTCGTAGATAGAGCCCCTGAAGTTCGGAAAGGGACCCCTCCTGTCGGCGAGCTCATGGGATGCCTCCTTTCCCTTCTCCTGGATAAAACGCATCACCTCTTCTGCCCTGTCTATCGCCTCCTGTGAATTATAGGGTATACCGAGTCTTATGAGCATGTCCGCAAAGCCCATGACCCCGAGACCAATTTTTCTGTTTGCCTTTGTCATGGTCTCTATCTGGGATATGGGATAGCGGTTCATGTCGATAACATTATCGAGGAAGTGGACAGCCCTTTTTACTGTCCTTTCGAGCCTGTCCCAGTCTATCTCGCACCCACCCGAGCCGTTACCCCTCTCCTTTACCATCTTGCTCAGGTTTATGGACCCCAGATTGCAGGATTCATAGGGAAGGAGGGGCTGTTCACCGCAGGGATTGGTTGCCTCTATCCTGCCCACATGGGGTGTGGGATTGTCCCTGTTGACCCTGTCTATGAATATTATCCCCGGGTCTCCGTTCTTCCATGCCATCTCAACTATCCTGTCGAACACCTCTCGAGCCATCTTCCTTCCCACCACACTGCCTGTCCTCGGGTTCCTGAGTTCGTATTCCCTGTCATTCAGTACAGCCTCCATGAACTCCTCTGTGAGGCTTACAGAGATGTTGAAGTTGTTAAGCTTGGTGTTGTCTTCCTTGCAGACTATGAAGCTCATTATGTCAGGATGGTCCACCCTGAGGATACCCATGTTCGCCCCCCTGCGTGTACCGCCCTGTTTTATGGCTTCGGTTGCTGCATCGAAGACAGTCATGAAGGATACAGGACCTGAGGATATACCGGATGTGGAACCCACCATATCACCCGCAGGTCTCAGGGATGAGAAGGAAAAGCCCGTGCCACCGCCTGATTTGTGTATGAGGGCGGTATGTTTTACTGCCTCGAATATGCTCTCCATTGAATCATTCACAGGCAGGACGAAACAAGCAGAGAGCTGCTGTAGTTCTCTACCTGCGTTCATGAGGGTGGGTGAGTTTGGAAGAAACTCAAAGGAGGTCATCATCCTGTAGAACTCCTCTGCGGTCTCCTCTACGTCAGCATCGGGATCATAGAGCCTGTCAGCCTGGGCGATGTTCTGGCTCACCCTCCTGAAAAGCCCTTCTACCGTCTCCACAACCCTGCCATCACGGTCTTTCCTGAGATATCTCTTTTCGAGTACCTTCCTTGCATTACCGCTTATCCTTACCCCGTCCCCTTCATGGAGACTCACACCCGCATTACCACCTGAGATACGGCTGTAGATATCCTGCTGTTCCATGAAGACCTCCTGAAAGATCTGGATTTTTACAAGACAGGCACCCCCTCTGAGGGGCTGAATCAGTGAAGCCCACGGGTTTTAAAGCAGGGCTCCATATCTTCAGGGAGGTTTTTCACCCCCACGGAACATCCCCATCTTTACCAGGATGTGCGAGGACCTTACAAAGGATGCCATTGTCTACCCTGTTTAATACCACCTTATAGGTCTCATTCTGCAAGTGATTGATTTGCCTACAGATTATGCTTTATATTGTGGATGGATGTATCTTATACCACTATATATTGTATGTCAAGAGAAAAAAGAGCGGGAACCGAATCATTACAGGGTTCCCGCACAAAAGGAAAGGAGGTTTTTTTCTATGG
>WGFF01000233.1 GCA_015492355.1 Deltaproteobacteria bacterium | reverse complement strand
AAATACACGCCTTACTGATGCGGTATAACGCTGAAGGGCAACCATAAACGGAGATCTTTGACCCTTCCATTCTACCGTCATCGACAGAACCTCCAGTAATGCCCTCTTTGTCTCCTGAGAAAGCCCTCTCGCTCCACTGCCCCAGAGTCTGTAGACCACACCATCCACCATGGGACGCAGTGGCTCGACAAGGTCATCCGCAAGTACAAATGCATTGTACCTGTTTCTGTGATGTATCCCCAGGGAAGGATGCATGCCTGCCCCGCATATCGCACGTGCCACACAGGCCCTTACAACCATATAACCGTAATTGAGCATATCATTCGGTGGTCTTCCATGTCGCTCCCTTTTGAATCCCCGCCCGAAAAGAAGACCCCAGTAAAGCCTGGATGCCCGTCCCTCGATGTTATCAGGGTCTCCTGATCTTACATGCCTTACAAGGGAGAAAAGAACAGTACCATCAATACCCGCCATCTCAAGTACATGTGCCTGATTCCTTATCTTCTCGCACACAATATCCCGCCAGAGCCTCTTTTTGACACCCGATGTTACAGAGGCCTGATACGCCAGGATCTCTGCCTGTACCGTATGCCCCTCCAGCGGAAGAAACATGCCCGCTGGATGATGGTCCCTTCCGCATATAACAAGGGCAACATTATTCCTTACGAGGCTCTCAAGAACGGTATGTGTATAGGTAACGGTATGATGGTCCACTATCACAACCCCGAGGTCCTCTACAGGTATACTGCCAACCTCCTTGCCATCCATTGTGATGACCATCTGGTTGTTACGCACCGATATATGGGCTGGACCACCGGATATCTCAACACACCTCTTAATCATCCGCCATGGATACCCTGCCTATGGGATCGACACAGACCTTCACAACATCCATCTCTCCAAGTCCTGCAGGACTACGACGCAGGATCATTGGAGGTTTGTCAGTATCGCTGAGCTTTCCTCCCAGATAATGGGGACGGAAGATGATCTGTTTACTTACATTCATCTTCTGCACACGCCAGTACCCCTTGAATTCCCCGCTCCTTATCTCTATCATCTCGTTTCTGGATAGACTCATAATAAACTCCTTACCCTCTCCCACATCCCTTTTTATCACCGGTTCACCCTCCCTTGCCCTCCTTGTAGCCTCGAACATGGTTACCACCTCACCATCCCATTTCCCCTTCTTTCTGCCATCCGTGTATCTATATATGACAATGTGATGATTACTGCCGGGCTCAACCGCCAGCTTGAGTTCCGGTCGAAGGGGTATCATCGCTGTTGATGGCTTGTGGAGCCTTACCTTCTTTATCGGCACCGGTGGACCATTCCTGTTGGGAAGACAGGGGGGATTGGCTGGGTCCATTGCCTTTTTCCATTCCTTAGAGGTATCATCGGTCTTCTGTGGGTCTGCCCCGTGCTTTTTAAGATGCTCGATGATAATCTCCTTTATGCGTCTGTCCCCTATCTGGTCTAACTCATTCCTTGTAAGGTCCACAAGGGCCTTTCTCACCGCATACAGGGGCTGTCCCTTTTCGTCCTCTGTGCCAAGGATACGGTAATTGGTCTCTTCATGGAGTTTACGGAATAGCCTTCTGTCCACCCTGTGGGAGACAACCATACTGAGTATCTTCCCTTCCACATCCTTTCTGAATCCCTCCCATGGCTGGGTTATGTCCTTCGCCCCCCTGTGGATTGTACATTCACGGGAGAGACGCTTCACCATCGAAGGGGTGGTAAGGGCAATAACCACCGCATCAATTGCATGATGACGGTGGTCTTCACGATTTTTATCCCATCCTGTACCAAGGATGGAGTTAAGCCCCCATACCCTTCTGAGAAAGGCGGTTATCCCGCCTTTTACTGTCCTTACCCTTCCCCTGCCACAGACCTTCTCAAGGAGCCATCTGGCCTCTCTGGCGATATAGCCGGTGGTAGGGAGTTCCAGGTTTGCAAAACCCTCGGGGAGTTCCTTCATGTAGAACCTTTCTCTTTTAGGTCTGGGAAGTCGCTCTACCCGTTTGAGTATCTCTCCCCACCGTACTTCATCATGCCCGTAGGCTTCGTAAGGTGTACGGTTGTGTTTGTATCTGCGGTTTTCCTCAGCCCAGCACAGTGTCTTGTTCATGTAGGAATCATCGAGAGACCTTGGCAGGGGAAGTATATGTTCCACGTCCCAGTCCCCGCTGAAGAGTGCCTCCTTTGGTATCGGTCTTCCGGTATAGGGACATTCGTGCCCACATTCCTCCCAGAGCAGATATTTGATGATATCATCCCTTGAAGGATTCGGTATTCCGAACTCTTCTATAAGACGCCTCCTTGCCTCTGTTCTGCGTCTTTCATTCTCTCTCTGTTCCTTTATTATCTCTTTCCGCTTCTGTCTGGAAGCCCCGAGTTCCCTTGCCATCTCCACATGTATCTCTTGAGGTGTCCCGTAAGTATCCACCACGGTATTTACAACCCTCCTTATCTGATGCAGGGCACTCCTGACCATAGGATTCAGCAGCTCAGGAACATCCTCTGGCTGGAGCCTTTCCCTTACATCTACAGGGCGTTCATCCCTCCTTGTATAACCTGCCTCCTTAACTGCATCCATGTATGACAATCCCTTTTCCATATAGGGAAGGAGCCTTTTCAACGCCTTCTCAGAAAGACGAAGGTATCCCTTTTCAAGACCTATCTTAAGAAGCCTGTCTGTAGCCTCTTCATCGAGTCCCCATCTTTCAATGGCATGGCGTCTTATAACATCCTCCCTGTCAACAAATATGAGGTCTCTTATAATCTCATCCCGCATCTCTTCTGACAGTCCATCGTATCTCTTCTTGAATACCTTTCTCAGTTCGTACTCTGTGGTATTGCCCGGGAGTCTGGTTGTTTTACCATCCTCAAGGTTAAACCGCTGACTGTCCATAAGCCCCAGGAGCCTGCGTATCTTTTCAAAGGTCAGTTCCTTTTTTCTTCCGAGTTCCGATACAAGAAGACTGCGTTCATCCTCTGTAAGTCCCCTCTCCTCACCTGTTGATGTATCTATTATCCTGAGATCGTTTACCTTCTGTAACATGCGAAACCTCTGTGCATACCATGTTGCCTTAGGGCTTCTCTTTTTGCCTCTCTTTTTGCCTCTCTTTTTGCCACTTTCGTATTCACATTCTCCCACAAGATGTTTCTGTATCTTCAGTGGTCGCTGGTAGAAGATGATGTTGAATATCTCTTTATACAGGTCATCCGTAAGGATATCAGGATGATACCTGGACTGTTCTTTCCAGAGCCTTTCAAACTCCCCTGTGTACATATCCCTGTGGGTGTATCTACCGCGTATGCGTTCTTCTTTCCTCTCTATCTGGAGTTTATACAGATACTCTCCCAGGGTTCTGCATCCTGAGTTCTGTATCTCTCTCTGTAATTCGGATATAGCCTTTGCAACGATCTTTTCTTCCTTTGGTTCTGCTTTTACCTTTCTATTGTTTTTAAAACCCCGTCTCTGTGCAATGTGATAGAGGGCACGCCCCAGTTCATGGAATGTGAGTTTTCTATCGAGACCCTCTGCACGGAGCCTGTAGGGGTTCATGTTGATAAACCCCCTCCAGTCGACTTCTTCAAC
>WGFF01000232.1 GCA_015492355.1 Deltaproteobacteria bacterium | reverse complement strand
GAGATGTGTATAAGAGACAGACCAAGGGTTGCTATCTTTCGCAGGGTTGCAATATCTGGTATCCTTTTGTCCTTTTCATAATCACTTATGGTTGCAACCCTTGAAAAACCGAGCCTGTGTGCGAATGTCGCCTGATTGACCTTAAGAATAGTATCCCTTACGTACCTTATTCTTTCACCAAGTGTCAACATGGATACATTTTAACGTAAATTTCTCTTGACAAATATACGCAATATGGTAAATTTATACACATAAATTCACCTTTGTTGATATAAAATAAACCCTGTATTAACAAAACCTACTTCTCTTATACCATTTTGATAATGTATCGTCAATAATCCAGGTGTCTTAAAACATCCGGGCAGGGTACAAGATTTATGGGAGTAAATTATCCTGAGGCTATCGAGCGAATGAAAAAGGTTGGAGGGGTAAAAAGCAGTAGCGCCCTTGCCCGTATCCTCGGTGTTACCCCTCAGGCACTCTCCAATTATAAGAAAAGGGGCATAATCCCTGCTGACCTCATACTCAAGTTTGCCAGTCTCTATGGACTTTCAGTTGACTGGCTCCTTACAGGAGAGGGTCAGATGTATATAAACGGGGAGAAGACCACCACAGCCTCTGAGGACGATGAAGATATAAAAAGGGCAGGGTCCATCCTTTCAAACATGAAGGGGCTTACAGGGCTCGATCCAGACGAGATAATCTATATCGGTAAACTTTTAAAGATATTTCGTGGGGTAAACAAGAATACCGCTACCGCTTTAAAATACAGCATAGACGCCTTCCTGAGGGTTGCCACCATGCCCATCAGGAAAGATTGAACAGAGCCGGTTCCTCAAAGGTATCCACCAATCTATTCTTCTTTGAGCCCTGAAACCCAGGAAGGGAATGCCAAAGTGAAACTCCCTATCCACAGGGCAGGGCATTCTGGCGAACCCCTAAAAGGGGAGATTAAGGAGTGAACCTCTTTCTTCTTAAAATCACATCCTTTGGACAGCCTATCCATCACCAGACAGAACTATGGTGGCCTGACCGCAGATTAAAGTTTCATCTAAATTAGGTAATGGGTCATCAAATCGGACTTGAATTTTTGTTGTTGGGAAAACCCTCCGGGCTATCGCCCTTTTCTGGTAAAAAGGTGTTTTCCCCTGTCCCCTTTCCCAAAAAACTTTAGATTAAAAGTTTTGGGGAAGGGAGTTTGAGGGAAACCCCTTTTACAAAAGTGTTTCCCTCAGAATTTAGTCCGAAAAAGATACCCATTACCTTGTTTTACTCTGAAGGCTAAAAATAAGATTCACACAACAGCGATCCTCTCCTCCCTGAAGGGCTCATCATCTTCATCGAAGGTCCAGCTCCTGACCTCTGTCCTGCCCTCGCTGTCCACAGAGATTATCACATATGAGTATCCGCTCCACCCCCTTTTTCTGTCGAACTCAGAAGGGCTGGAGGGATGGTCGGGGTGGGAATGGTATATACCGAGTATGGTCTGTCCTTCTCTCTTTGCCTCCTTCTCTATGCGTAAGAGTTCACCCGGGTCTATCTCGTATCTATCCCTTGTTCTCTCCTTATTTATGTTTTCTGTCCTGTACGCCCTTTCGATCCTCTTGTTACCCTCTATGGTACCCACAAGCACCCCACAGCACTCGTTGGGATAGTGCTCCTTTGCGTGTTTTATGATACTGTCGTAGACCTCCTTCATCATGTATACCATCTACACTACTCCCAGAGCCTGGTACTGAGGTACTTGTCTCCTCCATCAGGGAATATAACCACTACCACACCCTGTTTGAGTGTCCTTGCCACATTGAGTGCCCCCCACATGGCGGCACCAGAGGACTGCCCCACAAGCAAACCCTCCTCTCTTGCAAGCCTCTTTGCCATCTCGTATGCCTCCTCTGTGGGAACGGATATCTTGTCATCGAGCTCCTCCTCATGGTATATGCCAGGCACTATGGACGATGCCATGTGTTTGAGTCCCTCAAGCCCGTGGAGGGGGTTGTCCGGCTCTACCGCTATCACCTGGATATCGCTCCTGAACTCCTTGAGCCTTCTACCAGTACCCATTATGGTACCGCCTGTGCCGATACTTGCAACAAAGTGGGTTATCCTTCCATCTGTCTGGGTTATTATCTCTGAACCTGTGGATTCGTAGTGTGCCCTTGGATTGCACGGGTTATTGTACTGGTCGAGTTTACAGTATTTTTCGGGATTATCCACATAGAGTTTCCAGGCAAGCCTTATGGCACCATCTGAGCCTTCAAGGGGATTTGAAAACACCACATTTGCACCGAAGGCTTTGAGTATCTTTTTTCTCTCCTCGCTCACATTCGCAGGCACAACGAGCTCGACCCTGTAGCCCTTTACAGCACCTATCCACGCATATGCAATACCTGTATTGCCTGATGTGGAATCAAGAATAACCTTATCCTTCGTAAGCCTGCCAGACCTCTCCGCATCCTCTATCATCCAGAGTGCTGCCCTATCCTTTACAGAACCACCCGGGTTGTACCACTCAAGCTTGGCATACACCTCCACATCCTTTGAAATGCCCTGTGTAATCCTCCTTATCCTTACAAGGGGGGTGTTGCCAACGAGATCAAGAGGAGAAGACCTCGCAGAAAGAGTGGTGGTAAGGTCCCGTCTATAGGAGACATTCATATCCAGAACCCTCTGCTCACCCATATACCACACCTCAGGGAAAAAATTTAACCCTCCCGCCTACATGGAAAAGATACATACCCGTTACAAGGGATTAATACTTTAGTAACTTTGTCAAGTTTATAATACCTTACAAAAATTGTCAAGATATTTGTGGGATCAAAGGGTGTGTATCCTCTGGGATGGGAAGATTTTCATGGACCACCTCTCCGCCATACCATAAGTACAGTTATCGTTAAAAGACCGATACCTGACAGTACAAGCCCTATCTTGAAACTCAACGGACTATAGTGGAACGTAACCCTGTGGGTACCCTTTTCGAGCAATACACCCCTTACAATGCCGTTTACCCTATAAATCCTTGCTGGTTTGCCATCTACATAGGCAGTCCATCCAGGGTAGAACACATCGGTCAAAACGAGTATGCCCTTTTTTCTGGCTTCCGCATCTATGACAACCTTTCTGGTACTGTATTCAACTATACGGGCTGTATCGAATCCAGCGGGTTTTTGTGGCTCATTCTCCATATCCACAGGACCTTCTATAAGGACGTAATCTGCCCTGTGGTTTTTCTGTGCCTCCTCTGTAGATGACACGGTCTCAAAGGCATAAGACACAAAAACCCTTGGTAGAGCCTGTGGATTCTCGTATATCCTTATCTCCCTGTCATAGATAAGGGGAAGATCGAGCTCAGAAGGCATGTAAGCAGGGAAGAGAAAATACCTCACCCCAAGCATAGAGTAATAAGGCAGTCTTTCCTTTATATCATCCTCTATCTTACGGTAGACAATCCTGTAATCTACATTCCTTTCTGGTCTGCCTGTAAACCACATGGCAAAGGAATCTGTCTCCTCCTTCTCCAGCGTTACCTGCAGATGGTTTATCCTGTAGTCCTTGAAATGGAAGATGGCAAGGGCGCTTACATACCTTAAATCCTGTATGCCCACCGCACTTGCAAAGTTCGGGAAGAGAACCCCATATCCACCCATGACCCTCTGGTACCCTATTCGCTCCCTGAGGAATTTTACGTAGGGCGGTTCTGTAAATGGATCGTACCTTTCGGGGAAACCATAGGGTGAAAGCCTGTCGAGCAAGAGAAAGGATCCAAAGAAAGCAAACACAAGGGCTATGGCAGTGCGCCATCTTTCCTTCATTAAGACAAAGATACATATAAAACCTATGCCAAAAGGTATGAGTTTTAGATAGAGCCAGTTGTAATCATACCCCCTTGGAATAGCCCACCACAACTCCAGAACAGTCAACCCCACAATACCGTAGAAGCCACTTCCTTTCCTGATACAGTAAAGGGTCATCAAAAATACCGCCGAAAGGAGGATTATCGACACAATACAACCAGTAAGTAGAGAAGGTATCAGATATGGCTGAGTCATACTGTCATAGAGAACATGTCTTTTTATGGTCAATGCCAGTGCATCTGACAGTGGGAGGAAGGTATATACAAGTAGCAATAATAGAAAAACAAGAGAAGGTATTATATAGTATGCCCTGAACCTATCCCCCCTTTCCCTGCCAGCATATCTACTTATTATTTCCAGACCACATGCACCCGCCATTGAAAACGCAAATACCCACACAGGACCAGCCCATCTCAAGCTCCATACCTGGTCGAATAGAGGAAGATAACCGAGCCATACAAAGGGTATTACACCGAAGTTTTTGAGCAACACCGCGGAGCCAAAAGAGGTAAAGAAAAGCACGTGTCCCCTTACAGTGGAGACCCTCCCTGCGAGCACCATCAACATACCTGTAAATGCCAGGAATACACACAAAAAGCCGATATAGCCACCGAGATAGTCCCATATACCATTGGTGGCAAATATACGGAAATAAAAGGGCTTTCCAGAGGGATCAGGCAGTGCAGCCAGTATGCCCTTGAGGATACTTGGGCTTACAGGTAGTTCTGTAAGCGTGGGGGTGAGAATAATAAAGACCCTCCTCCAGAGTTCCTTGTTGCTGTCAAGCCCCATGTCACTGCCCGGTGGATGGATATGATGGGCAAGGGATACAAACTCAAGAAAGGGTAAGATAAGTGGCGCAGAAAGTAAGAGTCCAAGCCCCAGGGCACATACAAATCTTATCCACATCAAAACAATGCCCCTGCCCAAATTCAGACTAACTGTGCGGAATACAAAGTAGCAGAGGGCAAGAAAGATAACATAGAGGGCTATCTCTGGCTGACCACCGGTAAGGACAAGAGCAAATACAATGCCACTCAGGGTGATGTGCCTCACCCCTCTGTTTATTATCGACTCCATGGAATACATAACCAATGGCACGAGCATGGCAACATTAGCCATCTGCTCGAGATTGATGAACCATACCATCGTCCCGGAGAACATGTACAACACACCACCCAGAAAGGCAGACCTGAAAGAGAGCCCCACCCTCGATAGAAACAGATAGGAAAAGAACCCCGCTATGAGAAGTCTCCCGAGGATAAAAATATCCCACATCCACAC
>WGFF01000231.1 GCA_015492355.1 Deltaproteobacteria bacterium | reverse complement strand
GTATCGCATCAATGGTCGGCAGAGGGGCAACCCAGATACTGTATGTAAGGGTTACGGGAGGGGACAGGCTCCTTAAGGTAGAAGTACCGAATCTCGTGGTGAGGAAACTCGACCTTGCCATCAACAAACAGGTCAGGGTATTATTGAAAAAGGAGAGTATATGGGTCATCCCGCTGGATTGAAGGGGACAGAACCCCCAGGGGTTCTTTATGGGGTAAGCCCCTGTCCTTAGCCAGCTGGATTGCAAGGGATAATAAACAGGTCCATTCCCTGGCAGGAAGGCGGGATTTCAGGGGGCAAAGCCCATGAAGTAAGGGAGCTTGAAGTTAGCCCATGGTATCTAAAGTATAATGAATACCGACAGAGATATCAAGATCCGTCTCGGTATCGCAGCGGGTTTTACTGGGATTACCTTTCTTGTCGAGCTTATCGGCGGGTTCATATTCAACAGCCTTGCCCTCCTGAGCGATGCCTTCCACGTATTGATGGATGTGCTCGCCCTTGTTATAAGCCTCTTTGCAATCTACATCTCTGGTCTGCCACCCACAGAGACAAGAACCTACGGGCTCCACAGGATGGAGGTCTTTGCGTCCTTCATTAATGGTACGTCACTTATTCTCATATCCCTTTTCATATCCTACAAGGCATACCAGAGGTTTGTTGTACCTATCCAGGTTGAGAGTACAGGGATGCTTGTGGTTGCCATAATCGGAATGATAGTAAACCTCCTTGTTGCGCTCTGGCTCAGGGACTATGCAAGGGCTGATCTGAACGTAAGGAGTGCACTGCTTCATGTACTCGGGGATGCCCTCTTTTCTGTGGGTGTGATAGGGGGTGCGGTTGTCATACATTATACAGGCTGGAACCATATAGACCCACTTATAAGCGTTGTCATAAGCTGTGTAATATTTATAAGTGCTGTAAAGATAGTAAAGGAGTCCTCCCATATACTCCTTGAAGGTGTGCCGAAGGATGTGGACCTCAACAGTGTGGTTGAGGACATAAGGGCTGTGGAAGGTGTTGAGGGTGTGCACAGCATACATATCTGGAGTATATGCCACAACACCTATGCACTGAGCGCGCACGTGACCATAAAGGATTCTCACAGGCACAGGACAGGGGAGATACTCCACACCATAAACAAAAGACTTGCGGATACCTACCATATCTTTTATACCACCCTTCAACCAGAATGCCCTACCTGTAACTCCAACGATATATTCAGAACCATAGAACACAGAGGGTACGGACATACCCATTGAATTCTATTCTGCGAAGGTTGACGACCTTTAAATGTTGTAGTATTGTTAAGGGGAGACCATCCCCGTGGAGGTGGCGATATGCCAAGACCCAATCCCCTGGCTCCTGAAGAACTCTACCACAGGTGCGATCCATCTCTTTTCGATTTCAATACCACTGATGATATCGCCTCTCTTGATGAGATAATAGGTCAGGAAAGGGCGCTTAAGGCGATAGAGTTTGGGCTGGGTATAGGCAATCACGGATACAATATCTATGTACTTGGCGAGGGAGGCACAGGAAAGGCATCCACTGTGAAGGCTATACTCGAGGAAAAGGCAAAGGATGAGCCTGTACCTGATGACTGGTGTTATGTCTACAACTTCTCTGATCCTGACAGGCCCAAGGCTTTGAATCTACCTCCTGGCATGGGAAGTACGCTCAGGGATGATATGGATGAACTTATAGAAGCCATCAGGCGGGATATACCCAAGGTATTCGAAAGCAAGGACTACGAAAAGCATCGTGATGAGATACTGGCTGGTCAGCAGGAAAGGACAAAGGTACTGTTCCAGAGGCTCGAACAGCTGGTTCAGAGCAAGGGTTTTGTGCTCAAGAAGACCGCCAGCGGGCTTGCGGTGGTACCCGCAAAGGACGGAAAACCCATGAGTCAGGAGGAGTACGACTCCCTTCCAAAGGAAAAAAAGACCCTCCTGGAACAGGAGATGAGGTTCCTGCAGGACAAACTCAGTGACGCCATAAGGGAAGCCAGGAATATAGAGAAGGATACAAAGGAGAGGATAAATGCCCTTGACAGAGAGGTAGTACAGTATGTGGTAAATCCTCTCGTTGCAGAACTCCTCGATAAGTACAAGGAATTTGAAAAGGTGGTGGAATACCTGAAGGAGGTGAGGGAGGATATACTCGGCAATATAGATGACTTCAGACCAAAGGAAGAACTCACCATATCCCTTCCAGGGCTCAAACTACCAAGGCACGAGCCAAGTTTTGAACGCTACAAGGTGAATGTGATTGTGAACAACAAGAACACCAAAGGAGCCCCTGTGGTCGTTGAAAGCAATCCGACCTATTACAACCTCTTTGGTCGTATAGAATACAGGGTGCAGTACGGTGTTGCAACCACAGACTTCACAATGATAAAAGCAGGGAGTGTCCAGAGGGCAAATGGTGGCTATCTGGTCATAAATGCCTTAGATATGCTGAGAAATATATTCGTATACGATACCCTCAAAAGGATGATAAAGAACAAGGAGGTAAAGATAGAAGATGTCTGGGAGCAGTACAGGCTTGTTTCTACAACCACATTGAAACCCGCACCCATACCGGTCGATCTCAAGGTCATAATCATAGGAGACCCCTTTATATACTATCTTCTCTACAATCTCGATGAGGAGTATAGAAAACTCTTCAAG
>WGFF01000230.1 GCA_015492355.1 Deltaproteobacteria bacterium | reverse complement strand
TTCCCTCAAACTCCCTTCCCCAAAACTTTTGGTCTAAAGTCTTCTGGGAAAGTGGGCTTTGATGACCCATTACCTATAGAAAGGGCAAGGAGGTGAGGATTTTTTTGAAGGGAATTCCACGACTTACAGTGATGGTGGGTCTGTTCTCCTTTATCCTCCTCTTTTCTGTAGGAGGGGTGGATGCGCTTACCATCACGACCGAGGCGTACTACGAGGTAACCACTGATACGGACATCCATACGGACACCGATTCAAACTCAGCCAGTGGTGGGAATATACTGTCCGAGGTTACGTACCCCCTTGGGGGAAAAGCTGGTGCAAGGGCATCTGATACAGGGGAACTCAGCGCTATGGCTGGATTCGGTGCGGGTACCCAGTATGCACACTACTACTATGCAGGGGCGAACTGGTTTGAGACCTTTACCAATACTACAGGGGATGTGCTCTCCTATACCTTTGACTTCGAGATACCAGAGGTAATGCTCGGCACATACAACTATGATGACTTTCCCCAGACCTCCCAGTACAAGGTGGAGATACTCCTCAACGGTACAGTGATATGGGGCTCCAGTGCCACCCTGGTATCACAGTCGAGTTTTTACACCCTGACCACCGATGGAACCGATCTCGGCCTTACCCTTACATCAGACCCCTATTTTACGTGGCTCCTTGTTTCGACACCGTACTCAGGCTCCCTCGATCTCGGCACGTTCGGTCCCGGTGAATCCTTCGATCTGACCTACACTGTGAACGTGAGTGTCAGCGGGGCAGATTACGCAACTGGTGCGTATGCCAAATTTGGCGATCCCTTCTCTCTTAGTGGAACAGGCGGTATATCAGGTGGTGTTACCACAAGCAAGGTACCAGAGCCATCCACCCTCATCCTTCTGGGGACAGGTCTTGCAGGGTTTTTTATGCTAAGGAAGGGATTTATGATGTGAAGGGTGTGTAGAGCCCGCAGACCACCTACACTACAAAAAGACCAGTACCCACCGAGCCCCCTGGGCTCGGTGGGTATTTTTTTGCATTGACGGTGGTCATGGGAGTCTGATAGACTAAGGTATTGAATATGTTTGAGGAATACCTACAGAGGATTATTCTCATAACGCCACCAATCCTCCTTGCCCTTACGGTACACGAGTGTGCCCATGCGTGGGTTGCGGACAGGCTCGGAGACCCCACCGCAAGGATGCTGGGAAGGATAACCCTCAATCCCATCAAGCATCTCGACCCTATTGGTGCCCTTGCCCTTTTTCTTACGGGTATGTTCGGCTGGGCAAAGCCTGTACCCATAAATCCTGGAAATTTCAAGGATCCTGCAAGGGATACACTCTGGGTGAGTATCGCGGGTCCCGCAACCAATCTGTTCCTTGCAGCGGTATTCGCCCTCATCTACAGGCTCTTCATGGTAGGGGAGGTACCACTGTCCACCGGTGGTGTGGACATATACGGTCCCCTTTTCATAATGGTCGAGCTGAGTATCGTACTCAACATAGGGCTTGCTGTATTCAACATGATACCCGTACCGCCTCTCGATGGAAGCAAGGTGCTTCAGGGACTTTTACCGCCTGACAAGGCGATACAGTATGCAAGGCTTGAGCCATACGGTTTTTTGATTCTCATACTCCTTATATTTACCGGTATACTCCATAAGGTCATCTCGCCTGTCATAATCATTACAACAAGGATACTCACAGGAGGGCTTTTCTGATGACCGGAAGAAACCCCGCTGGACGGGTCCTCAGCGGTATGAGACCCTCTGGCAGATTGCATCTCGGTCATTACCACGGGGTGCTACAGAACTGGCTCAGATTGCAGACCGAGCACGATTGTTTCTTCTTCGTTGCGGACTGGCACGCACTCACAACAGAGTATTCCACCCCCCAGGGGTTGAGGGAGAATATAAAGGAGATGGTGGTGGACTGGCTCTCTGCGGGTATAGACCCTGAGATCTCCACCATCTTTGTCCAGTCCCATGTAAAGGAACATGCAGAACTCATGGTACTGCTTTCGATGATAACGCCCCTTTCGTGGCTCGAACGAAACCCCACCTACAAGGAACAGTTAAAGGAGGTGAAGGATAGAGACCTCCATACCTACGGGTTTCTCGGTTACCCTGTACTCCAGACAGCGGATATCATCATATACAGGGCAGAGAACGTACCCGTTGGCATAGACCAGGCACCACATCTCGAGCTCTCAAGGGAGATCGCAAGGAGGTTCAACTACTTTTACGGGGATATATTCCCTGAGCCGAAGACCATCCTCACATCCTCGCCAAAGGTGCTCGGTACAGACGGAAGGAAGATGAGCAAGAGCTACAACAACGCAGTCTATCTGTCCGATCCCCCAGAGGTGGTTGAAAGAAAGATCCGTACCATGATGACCGATCCCGCAAGGAAGAGGAGAACCGATCCTGGTAATCCCGATATATGCCCTGTGTATATAACCTTCCATACCATCTATTCTGACGAACCTACCAGAGAGTGGGTGAGGGCAGGGTGTACCACAGCGGATATAGGGTGTATAGAGTGCAAGAAGGCGGTCATACCGAGGGTGCTTTCCCTTCTTGAGCCCCTTCGGAAAAGAAGGGAAGAGATACTCAGGGAAGAGGACATGATATGGAGGATACTCAGGGAGGGAAGGGACAAGGCATCGGGTGTAGCATCCGAGACCATGAAGGATGTGAGAAAGGCAATGGGACTCGATTATTAGAAACACGGAGTCGCACAGATGCCCTACAATGTAAGGCTCGATATATTCGAAGGTCCTCTCGATCTTCTCCTCCACCTTATAAGGAAGAACAGGGTGGATATATACGATATTCCCATAGCGGACATAACAGAGCAGTATCTTGAGTATCTGGAGCTCATGAAGGAGATGAATTTGAATGTGGCAGGCGAGTTCCTTGTAATGGCAGCAACACTCATACACATAAAGAGCAGGATGCTCCTTCCTGTAACCGAGGAGGAGGACGACGAAGAAGAGGGTGTGGACCCCAGGGAGGAACTCACAAGGAGGCTTGTTGAGTACCAGAGATACAAGGAGGCGGTAAGGGATCTGGATATGCGTCTTGTCCTCGGGAGGGATGTGTTCCCCAGGGGGAGACACCACCACCTTGAGGGGCTGGACGGGGAGGAGGTGTTCGTTGATGTATCCATATTCGACCTCATCGGTGCCCTGAAGGATGTACTCTCCCGTATAGAAGAGCCCCACTCCCTCGATATAACGGTCGACAGGTTCCGTGTGGCGGATAAGATAAACTATATAATGGAGAGGCTCTATAGGGAGGAGACTATCCCCTTTGATGCACTCTTTCACAGGTCTGCCCTCAGGGGAGAGATAATCGTGACCTTTCTTGCGGTGCTCGAGCTTGCAAAGCTTCTCGTTGTGGGGGTTCATCAGACAGAGGACGGGATCATAAGGATATACAGGAGGACACCGGGCACCCTTGTCAGAACAGTCCATTGAGACCCCGGAAAGAAAAGGTATATGACAGAACTCGGAACCATCAAACCCATAATAGAGGCATTGATATTCGCCTCCAACAGTTCCATCACATTGGACAGGATTGCCACCATACTGGAGGGCGAAGACAGAAAGGTGATAAAGGAGGCACTCGATGAACTCATAAAGGAGTATGAGACCTCTGAGCGGGGTTTTACAATAGTCAGGGTTGCAGGTGGATATCAGCTGAGGACAAGACCTGAGTACTCACCATGGATAAGAAGGCTTCTTAAGACCACCACAAGGATAAGCAGGGCTTCGATGGAATGCCTTGCCATCATTGCCTACAGACAGCCCATAACCAAGGGTGAGGTGGAGGATATAAGGGGTGTGGACTCTACCGGGATATTGAGGAGCCTCCTTGAGAAGAGGCTCATAAGGATAGTGGGCAGGAAAGATGCCCCTGGAAGACCTGTCCTCTATGGTACAACGAGGGAGTTTCTGGAGACCTTTGATCTCAAGGACCTCTCCCATCTACCCACACTCAAGGACATTCAGATGATGGAGGAAGGGGATGCCTGCGGAGAGACTCCAGAAGGTGATAGCCAGGGCAGGGGTGACATCGAGACGGAAGGCAGAGGAGATGATAGCAGAGGGGAGGGTGAGAGTGAACGGCAAGGTGGTAACCTCCCTGGGGGTGAAGGTAGATCCTGAAAAGGACAGGATAGATATAGATGGAAAGAGGCTGGTAGTCAGGGATACACGGATATATATCCTCCTCTACAAACCGAAGGGATACATAAGTGCCCTTTCTGATCCCCTCAGAAGACCCGTTGTGGTGGACCTCCTCAAGAAGGTAAAAAGGAGGGTCTTTCCTGTAGGGAGGCTCGACTGGGATGCAGAAGGGGCATTACTCGTTACCAACGATGGTGAACTCTCCAACAGACTTACACATCCAAGATTCAAGGTGCCGAAGAAATACCTCGTCAAGGTAAAGGACGTACCTGACGAGAAAGACCTCAGGAGGCTTGAAAGGGGCGTATACCTTGATGATGGAAGGACAATGCCTGCACGGGTGAGGTTTTTGCGGGAGACACGGAGTAATTCATGGATAGAACTTACTGTATTCGAGGGCAGAAACAGGCTTGTAAAGAGGATGTGCATGGCTGTGGGACATCCCGTGATAAAGCTTAAGAGGATAGAGTTTGCGGGATTGAAGATAAAGGGGATGAAGCCCGGGGAGTACAGATACCTTACAGAAAAGGAGATAGACAGGCTCAGGTCAATGGTGGGGTAGGGTAGATGGCTTCACAGAGGGTGGAGAGAAGGTGTGGGGGTAAAGGGGTTGGCTCCGTACTTACGGGATTCTACGAGAGGCTCTATTCTGCCTTCGGTCCGCAGAACTGGTGGCCCGGGGATGGAAGATTCGAGGTGATGGTCGGTGCCATACTCACGCAGAATACCGCATGGACAAATGTGGAGAAGGCTATAGCCAATCTCAAGGGTGCTGGTGTGCTCACCCCCTTGGGGCTTAAGAGGGTAAGCATGGAAAGACTCGCAGAACTCATAAGACCAGCGGGTTATTTCAACATCAAGGCTAAGAGGCTCAAAGCCTTTGTTGGGTATCTTTTCAGGGAACATAAAGGAAGGATAGATGGGCTTTCCAAGAAGGATACAGAGAGTCTTCGCAGGGCACTGCTCGATATACACGGTATAGGACCTGAGACAGCAGATTCCATACTTCTCTATGCCCTTGAAAGGCCCGTGTTCGTTATAGATGCCTATACAAAGAGGGTACTCGTACGCCATGGACTCGTATCCGAAAGGGCGGGATACGATGAACTGAGAGGTCTTTTTATGGATAACCTCCCTCCTGATGTAGGGCTTTTCAACGAGTACCATGCACTCTTTGTAAGGGTGGGTAAGGAGTACTGCAAGACCAAGCCCATCTGCAAGGGGTGCCCGCTTGAGGAGTTCCTGTGAGAGTGGATAGAAGATGGCTCTCTTTGATAAAACCAACGCAGTTGGTTTTATATGAACAATATCTACCTTGGTAAAAAATCGGGGGTTTCAGGGGGCTACGCCCCCTGAAGCAAACCAACGCAGTTGGTTTTAAAT
>WGFF01000229.1 GCA_015492355.1 Deltaproteobacteria bacterium | reverse complement strand
AGAGACAGCTCTTGTACCATGTTGACAAGGAGAGAGAAATTTTCGATAATATGAGCCAAGTCCACAAAAAAGGGGGTAGATAAATTGTCATCTTCGAGGCTCGTTTATATCGGTATAGATATTGGTTCTGTGAGTGCAAATACGGTTGTACTCGATGAGAGGAGAGAGATAATCGAGGAACACTACACACGTACAAAGGGTGAGCCTGTAAGGACAGCCCTTGTGATACTGAAGGATATAATCGAGAGGTACGGATTGGAGTCCATAAAGGGGGTGGCGACCACTGGTTCTGGCGGTAAACTCATCGCCCCGCTCATAGGTGCGGTATTCACAAACGAGGTTATCTGTCAGGCAAAGGCAGTGGAGGTGTATCATCCCGAGGTGAGGACCATAGTAGAGATGGGTGGGCAGGACTCAAAACTCATACTCCTTGCCTCTGAGAAGGATAGACTCAGGATAGAGGACTTTCAGATGAACTCTGTATGTGCCGCTGGTACTGGGTCTTTTCTCGACCAGCAGGCGTATCGACTGGGTCTTACCATAGAGGAGTTCGGAAGGCTTGCCCTCAAGAGCAAGAACCCTCCCAGGGTTGCTGGCAGATGCAGTGTCTTTGCAAAGAGCGATATGATACATCTCCAGCAGATAGCCACACCTGACTACGATATCGTTGCAGGGCTATGCTATGCAGTGGCACGGAATTTCAAGTCCACCATAGGCAAGGGTAAGGAGTTCACCCCCCCTGTATCCTTCCAGGGAGGTGTTGCTGCAAACCTCGGTGTCAGAAAGGCATTCAAGGAAGTACTCGAGCTGGATGATTCTGAGTACGTTGTACCATCCCATTTTGCCTCCATGGGGGCGCTCGGGGCTGTGTTCGTAGCCCTTGAGAAGGGCAGGATGGAGCCCTTGCGCGGTGTTTCCGAGCTTGAAAGATACCTCGGTGAAGGCTGTCAGCCCACCCGCTCCCTTGAAAGACTCCACAGACCCACAGGACATCCCTCTGGAAAGACCTCCACAGGGTATGTACTCGATGGGAAAGGGAGGATAGATGTCTATCTCGGCATAGATGTGGGTTCAACGAGTACGAACCTTGTACTCATAGACAGGAAAGGAAGGCTTGTAACGAAGAGATACCTTCCCACTGCAGGACGTCCCCTTGAGGTAGTACAGAGGGGACTCAAGGAGATATGGGAGGAGTGCGGACGGAATGTAAATGTTGTGGGTGTGGGCACCACAGGCTCGGGAAGGTACCTTACAGGTGATTTTGTCGGTGCGGATGTGATACGCAACGAGATTACCGCACAGGCAACCTCCGCAGCCTTCATAGACCCTGAAGTGGATACCATCTTCGAGATAGGGGGACAGGACTCCAAATACATAGCCCTCAAGGATGGTGTGGTCGTGGACTTTGAGATGAACAAGGTGTGTGCAGCAGGTACAGGGTCTTTCCTTGAGGAGCAGGCAGAGAGGCTCGGTATAAGTATCAAGGGTGAGTTCAGCGAACTTGCCCTGAGTTCCCCTTCACCTCCACCCATGGGCGAGAGGTGTACTGTATTCATAGAATCGGATATGGTTCATTACCAGCAGAAAGGTGTGCCAAAGGACGGGCTCGTTGCAGGGCTATCCTATTCCATAGTGCACAATTACCTCAACAGGGTCGTGGGTGACAGGAGGATAGGAAAACGGATATTCTTCCAGGGGGGTACTGCTGCAAACCTCGGTGTTGTATCAGCCTTTGAGAAGGTCACTGGAAAGAAGATTATAGTGCCTGAACACCATGATGTTACCGGTGCCATAGGTGCTGCACTCCTTGCCATGAGGGAGATGAGACCAGGACAGAGAACAAGGTTCAAGGGATTTGAACTAAGCAAAAAACGCTATGAGGTCCAGTCCTTTGAATGCAGGGATTGTTCCAATCTGTGTGAGATAAGAAAGGTGGTGATGGAGGGTGAAAAGCCACTTTACTACGGAGGCAGGTGCGAGAAGTACGATGTCAAAAGGGACGGAAGAGACGATACATCCATACCCGATCTCTTCAAGGAGAGGGAAAGGATGCTCCTTACAACCTTCAGGGGCACTCTCCCAGCCAAGGATGCACCTGTTATAGGTATACCGAGGATATTGTTCATGTACGAGATGTATCCCTTCTGGAGGACATTCTTTGCACACCTTGGCTACAGGGTTGTACTATCATCTCCCACTAACAAGGAGATTATAAAGAACGGTGTTGAACGTGTAGTTACTGAGACGTGCTTTCCCATAAAGGTTGCCCACGGACATATCCAGGACCTGATAGACAGGGGTATAAAGAGGATATTCCTCCCGAGCATAGTCAATCTCAAGCCTGCAAGGGAGGGGCATAATTTTACCTTCCTCTGTCCATACGTACAGACCATCCCGTATCTTGTACGGTCGTCCTTTGATTTCAAGTCCCTCAGTGTGGAGGTGATAACGCCTGTCATACAGTTCAACCAGAGATACGGGGGTGTGAAAAAGGAGTTTTTGAATCTTGGCAGGATGCTCGGAAGGGGTAGAAGGGATGTTGAGGTTGCTTTGAAGGAGGCATTTTTAGCCCAGGAGGAGTTCAAAGACGCGCTCCTTAAGAGGGGCAAAGAGGTGGTCGATGGGCTCGGAGAGGACGATATAGGGATAGTTATTGTGGGAAGGTCCTACAACACCATGGACCCTGGTATAAACCTCGAAATACCGCAGAAACTGCGAGACCTCGGTGTGGTCAGCATACCGCTCGATATGTTGCCTGTGGAAGATGTGATAGATGACGAACTTGCCACTGATATGTACTGGAAGAACGGGCAGAGGATACTGGCGAGTGCCGAGATCATAAAAAGGGACAGGCGACTTTTCTGTGTGTATATAACCAACTTTGGCTGTGGACCAGATTCGTTCATAACCCATTTTTTCAAGGATACGCTCTCTGGAAAGCCCTTTCTACAGCTCGAGATAGACGAGCACTCTGCAGATGCAGGTGCCATTACAAGGTGCGAGGCATTCCTCGATAGCCTGAGGAACATAAAGGACAGGATAAAGGTGGAGATAAAGGCAAGGAGGGCTATACCCAGGACCAATATCAAAAAGAAGATATACCTTCCCAACATGGCAGACGGTGCCTATGCCATTGCCTCTGCCTTTCAGGCATGTGGCATAGAGGCAGAGGTGATGCCAGAGCCGGATGAGGAGACCCTCAGATGGGGTCGCAGGTATACATCGGGCAGGGAGTGCTATCCCTGTATCATCACCACAGGGGATATGATAAAGGTAACAAAGAGGAGGGATTTTGACCCATCGAGGAGTGCCTTTTTCATGCCCTCTGGCAATGGTCCGTGCAGGTTCGGGCAGTACAACAGATACCACAGGCTCATACTCGATGAGCTCGGCTTTAAGGACGTACCCGTGTATGCACCGGATCAGGACGAGGCATTCTACAAGGAACTCGGTATGGTGGGGGGTAATTTTTCGAGGCTTGCATGGTGGGGGATTGTGTGTGTGGACCTCCTCCATAAAAGACTCCTTGAGGTGAGACCCTATGAGAAGAACCCTGGAGAGAGTGACCGTGTGTACTGGGAGTGTGTGGACAAGGTGTGCAATGCCATAAGGGAGAGGAGATTCCCGGAGGAGGAGCTCAGGGAGGCAAAGTCCCTTTTCAGAGCCATACCGACCCATCCAGTCGGCACCAAGCCTGTGGTAGGTATCGTTGGGGAGATATACGTAAGGAGCAACCGCTTCAGTAACGAGCATGTGATACGCAAGCTTGAGTCCCTCGGTGCAGAGGTGAGGCTCCCTCCCATATCAGAATGGATATACTATACCAACTATTGTTCCAAGAAGAAGAACCTCATGCGGAGGAACTATTCTGACTACCTCCGTACCCTTGTCAACGACTTCTTCCAGAGAAAGGACGAGAGAAGGCTTGAGAATATCCTTGATGGTGATATGAGGAGCGGACATGAGCCCAGGGTGAAGGATATAATACGCCTTTCCGAGCCCTATCTTGATGAGTCCTTCGAGGGAGAGGCTATCCTGAGCGTGGGCAAGGCAGTGGACTATCTTTTGAAGGGTGCCCATGGTATAGTGAATGTAATGCCCTTTACATGCATGCCAGGAACCATAGTCAATGCCCTTTTGAAGACGGTGAGGGAGAATTACGGCAATGTGCCGTACCTCAATATGGTATACGAAGGTATTGAGGATACCAATTCCATAACCCGTCTCGAAGCCTTTGTGCATCAGGCAAGGGAATTCATGGAAAGGCGGTCGTAGGTATCATGGAGCTTGCCATACTTGTCCTTCTTGTGTTCACTATCCTTGTAGTTCTTTCCCTTGTACTGGTCACGGTAAGACGGAGGAGAGAGGAAGAGGAGACGTTACGGACGAGGTACGATTCCCTCAGGCACGAACTGAGCGATGCCCTTACAACCAATCTCAACCTTGTAAATCAGCAACTCTCCCAGGTTACAACCCTCGTTACAGAGCAGTTAAAGGGCGTTACCCAGCAGATCCAGTCCTCCACAGGGCAGATAAACCAGCGCATGGACAATGCATCGAGGGTGGTGGGTGAGGTAAGGGAAGGGCTTGGAGACCTCAGGAGGGCAACCCAGCAGGTACTTGAGATGGGTAAGGATATAATGGAGCTCCAGGAGATACTGAGGGTACCCAAACTCAGAGGTGGATTTGGAGAGTTTCTCTTGGGGGATATTCTATCCCAGATACTCCCATCCAGGCACTATGAACTCCAGTATACGTTTCGGGACTCATCAAGGGTGGATGCGGTCATAAAACTCAAGGACAGGCTTGTACCGGTGGATGCCAAGTTTCCACTGGAGAATTTTAGAAGGCTTATGGAATGTCAGGACGAGAAGGAAAGGAAGATCGCACGGAGAAGGTTCGTAAGCGATGTAAAAAGACACATCGACACCATAGCATCATCGTACATAAACCCAGAGGAGGGTACCCTTAACTTTGCCCTCATGTACATACCCGCTGAGAACGTATACTACGAGGTGATACTGAGAGACGATATGAACGGTGAGGACAGGAGTGGTATAATGAGTTATGCCTTCTCAAGACGTGTGATACCTGTATCCCCGAACAGTTTTTATGCCTATCTCCAGACCATACTCCTCGGGCTGAGGGGGCTTGAGATAAGCAGAAAAGCCAAGGAGATACTCGCCCGTATAGAGAGGCTCAGGGATGATTTTGCCAGACTCATGGGCGATTTCGATGTGCTCGGGAAACATATAAACAATGCCAGGACAAAGTACGAGGATACACAGAAAAGGATGGAACGTTTCTCAGAAAGAATGAGGGGACTGAGTGGCATAGGAGAGGCTGTGCTCGAAGAATCAGGGGAAAAGGTGCTCAAGGAATGAACCACCTTTAATCTTAGGTAATGGGTATCTTTTTCGGACTGAATCCTGAGGGAAACCCCTTTTGTAAAAGGTGTTTCCCTCAAACTCCCTTCCCCAAAACTTTTAATCTAAGGTCTTCTGGGAAAGGGGACAGGGGAAAACCCTTTTTTAAGAAGATTTTAACCTGTAATGACCCGATGCGAGGTCAGGCCCTTGTGACCATTATCAAGGATGAAGAAAGGAGATGATCTTTTAAAGTGGCAAGGAAGAGGTCCTACAATGTGGCGGTGGTCGGTGCCACGGGTGCTGTGGGCAGGGAGATGATAAAGATACTCGAGGAGAGGGATTTCCCCGTTGGCAGGATAAGGCTACTTGCCTCTGAGAGGAGTGCTGGCGAGAGGATAGAGTTCAGGGGCAGGGATGAGCCCGTAGGGGTGCTTGAGAAGGAGGATTTTAAAGACATAGACATAGGGCTCTTTTCCCCCGGGGCAAGGGTCTCCTCTGAGTATGCCCCCAAGGCAGCGAAGGCTGGATGTGTTGTGGTGGACAATACGAGCTTTTTCAGGATGGACCCGGATGTACCCCTCGTTGTGCCAGAGGTGAACCCGCAGGCAATAGAGGGATTCAGAAAGAAGAACATAATAGCCAATCCCAATTGTTCAACCATCCAGATGGTGGTGGTTCTAAAACCCATACACGACAGGTACAGGATAAAGAGGGTGGTTGTGTCCACATATCAGTCGGTCTCAGGTGCGGGCAGGGAGGCTATGGATGAGTTGAGTGAACAGATAAGGAGTATCTTCAACATGAAGGAGCCGGAAAAGAAGGTCTTTCCCCACCAGATAGCCTTCAACTGCATACCACACATAGACACCTTCCTTGAGAATGGCTATACAAAAGAAGAGATGAAGATGGTAGAGGAGACAAAGAAGATAATGGGTGATGATTCCATAAGGGTTACCGCAACGACGGTGCGTGTACCCGTGTTCATAGGGCATTCAGAGTCCATAAATATAGAGACAGAACAGGAGATAACACCAGAGGGGGTGCGAGAGGTACTCGAGGGTGCAGAGGGTGTGAGGGTTGTGGATGAACCTCGGATGTCCATCTATCCCATGCCACTTGATGCCCATGATACGGATGATGTGCTCGTTGGAAGGATAAGAAGGGACGATACAGTGCCTAATGGTATCAATTTATGGGTCGTTGCAGATAATCTCAGGAAGGGTGCGGCACTCAATGCGGTACAGATAGCAGAGATACTCATAGACAGGTACCTGTGAGTGGATGCGTAACATAAGGCTCCTTGTAGAATACGAAGGTACCAATTATGCAGGCTGGCAGGTTCAATCCAGCCTGCCGAGCATACAGGGTACCATTTTGCAGGCTATAAAGAGGCTTACGGGAGAGGATGTAAGGCTTGTGGGTGCATCCCGCACGGACAGCGGTGTGCATGCCATGGGACAGGTTGCAAACTTCAAGACCTCCTCGTCCATACCACCCGGGGGTATACAGAGGGGGCTTAACTCGCTTCTGCCAGAGGATATAGTCATAAAGGGTGTGGATGAGGTATCCCTGGACTTCGATGCGAGGAGGGATGCCAAAAGTAAGACCTATCTCTACAGGATACTTAACAGGGACTATCCCACCGCACTTTTCAGACGGTATTCCTGGTTTGTCCACTACCATCTCGACGTGGAGGCTATGAAGGAGGGTAGCAGGTTCTTCATAGGGAAGAAGGACTTTTCATCCTTCAGGGCATCTGGATCAGATGCCCCCCATTCTGTAAGGGAGATACTCTCTATAGACATAGAAAAGAAAGGGGATGGCTTCATAGATATAAGGATAAAGGGAACCGCCTTTTTGAGACACATGGTAAGGATTATCGTCGGTACCCTTGTAACCCTCGGAAGGGGCAAGATTCACATAGGTGATATTCCTGGTATAATAGAGGCAAAAAGGAGGGAAGCCTCTCCAGTAACAGCCCCGCCCCAGGGGTTGTTCCTTGTGGAGGTCGAATATTGATATAGAAAAAGGGGGAATGGTGAAGGAAAGGAGAAGACACAAAAGGGGGTATTTTATAGCAGAGGTGAGGGTAAGGTCCAGGGAGGGTGGCACATGGATAAGTGGTGCGACGGTGAACATATCAGAAGGCGGAATAGGGATGTATCTTAAAAGGGGGGTGGAGAAGGGAAAAGAGGTGATTGTAAAGATGACAGTGCTCGTGGGAAATAAGCTCATGGTTACCGAGGAGATACCTGCAAAGGTAAGATGGGTTCAGCCAGTTGGCAGACACTATGCGGTGGGAATAAGATTCACAAGGAAGATTTCGAAAAAGGAATTTCCAGTTACCTACAGATGTATCGAGATAGTCAAGGGACATTGATCCCGGTCATTTGATTTCGGACAGGGATGTCTATATAATAGGGAAAGAACCTTTTTGAAGGGTCTCAGCCTATGGATTTGCTTTCTCTGGGGTCCTGCTTAAATAAAAAGTAGGTAATGGGTATCTTTTTCGGACTAAATTCTGAGGGAAACCCCTTTTGTAAAAGGGGTTTCCCTCAAACTCCCTTCCCCAAAACTTCTAATCTAAAGTTT
>WGFF01000228.1 GCA_015492355.1 Deltaproteobacteria bacterium | reverse complement strand
TAAGGGATTAAAGGGCTGGTTTTATGGAGACCGAACTCATTACAGCAGTAGGTATATTCATCATAGTCTATGGGCTCCTTATCTGGGACAAGCTCAACAGGGCGGTCGTATCCCTTCTCGGTGCGTCCGCACTCCTGCTTACAGGGGTGATAAACCAGGAAGAGGCTATCGGTGGTATAGACTTCAACACCATAGGACTGCTCGTAGGGATGATGAGCATCG
Source organism: Deltaproteobacteria bacterium (assembly GCA_015492355.1). Classification (GTDB taxonomy): domain Bacteria; phylum Desulfobacterota; class GWC2-55-46; order GWC2-55-46; family S146-73; genus S146-73. Next base: position 3,081 of record WGFF01000228.1, on the reverse strand, counting down.
TTGCGGTATGCCAGAAGACAGGTATGTTCCAGTACTTAGCCATACGGTCTGTCAAGATGGTCAAGGGAGACCCGTGGAAGATGCTGGTATCCCTTTCTGTGGTCACCGCTGTACTCTCTGCACTTCTCGATAACGTCACAACCGTTCTTCTTATTGCACCGGTTACACTGCTCATAACAGACGAGCTCAAGATCGATCCCTATCCATTTCTGGCCTCACAGATACTCTCATCCAATATAGGTGGTGCTGCCACACTCATAGGCGACCCACCCAACATAATGATAGGCAGTGCAACAGGGCTTACCTTTATGGACTTTCTTATCAACGTGGGTGTTATCATGCCTGTTGTAATGGTCTTCACCTTCGTACCCCTCAAGCTCATCTACGGCAGGGAGATGAGGGTATCTGAGGAACAGAAAGAGAAGATACTCCGTTTCAAGGAATCAGAGGTCCTGAAGGAGCCCGTACTCCTCAGGAAGTGTCTCTTTGTGCTCACCGGTGTGATAATCGGTTTCGTACTCCAGAAACCCCTGCATCTTGAGTCAGCCACCATTGCAATAGCCGGTGCAACTGTACTCTTTCTCATAAGTGGGGAGGAAGTGCACGATGTTATGGAAAGGGTGGAATGGACCACCATATTCTTCTTCATCGGTCTTTTCATAGTTGTTCATGCCCTTGTGGAGGTAGGGTTCATATCCATGCTTGCGAACGAGATGCTCAAACTCACTGACGGCAACATCTCAACCATTGTATATCTCATACTGTGGGTATCTGCCCTGGCATCGGCTCTCATAGACAACATACCCTTTGTGGCTACCATGATACCGCTTATATTCAACATGAGCGATTCCCTCGGTGGCAGTGAGGCAATTGTGCCTATATGGTGGGCACTATCAATAGGTGCGTGTCTCGGTGGCAACGGCTCTATCATAGGCGCATCAGCCAATGTGATTGTCGCAGGCTTTGCAGCAAGGAGTGGGCATCCCATAGGATTCTTCAGGTTCATGAAGCTCGCCTTCCCGCTCATGCTACTGTCGATAGTTATCTCGCATATATACATCTACCTGAGATACCTTTAGCCATGGCATGTGAAAAGTGCTCCTATCTGGTATAATAACTTAGGGTCTCAAAGGGGTCGAATGGAAAGGCTTTTTACGAAAAAGGGCTTCCCCTCTAAAAACGCTAACCAAGGAGGATTAGATGATAGCAGCCAATGTAATGATCACGGATGTCATTACACTAAAAAGTAATGATACGATGGTAGATGCAATAAAGATAGTAAGGGACAGGAAGATAAGGCAGATACCTGTTGTGGACAACGAAAAGAGGGTCATCGGTATCATAACCCCCCGTGCCCTCATGAGGGCTATACTCCCGAAGTATATCGACGAGGGTCTACTTGAGGACGTAAAATTCGCACCTGAACTGCCCCAGTTCATACAGAGTATAGACGATCTCGCCCACAAGAAGGTGAGCGAGTTCATGGATACAGACTTCCCAAAGGTAACACCCGATGTCACCACCATGGAGGTTGCAGCGATGTTCATTGTGTCGAAGAAGATAGTGGAGAGTATAGTCGTTGTGGATGACGACAACAGGCTTCTTGGTATCATATCACCATGGGACATATTCAAAAGGGTGTGCGAGTATTCGGAGAAAAACAGAAAAACCGTATAGGTATATACGTCCATATACCTTTCTGTGTGAAAAAGTGCACCTACTGTGATTTTGTATCCATCCCTTCCCTGGCTCCACCTGGAAGGAGGTACACATCGTGTCTACTCAGGGAACTCGAAACAACTATCGACAGAGAAGGTATCGACCCCTCGGAGAGGACCATAGAATCCATATATATTGGTGGCGGTACCCCGAGCCTTATAGAGCCTGATATTATAGAATGGCTGATAGATGGCATAATGGCGTGTTTCAGGGGTTCTGCCATCCCTGAGATAACCCTCGAAGCCAACCCAGAGGGCTTGACACCAGAAAGACTCAGGGCTTACAGGGAGGCTGGGATTAACCGTCTGAGCATAGGGATACAGTCACTTGATGACCGCCTCCTTGAGAGGCTCGGAAGGATACACTCCTCAAGAAAGGCAGTGAATGCCTTTTTTATGGCAAGGGATTCTGGGTTCGACAACATAGGGATAGACCTTATCTACGGGATACCGGGGCAGGGAGTGGCTTCATGGAGGGATACACTCCTCAGGACAATAGGACTTAAACCAGAGCACCTGTCCATCTATGCCCTTACAGTGGAAGAGGGTACACACCTCTGGAGGGATATCATCAGCGGAAGGCTCAAGAGGACAACAGAGCAAAGGGAGATAGAGATGTACAGGCTCGGTGTTGGGCTACTCAAGGACGCTGGATATATCCATTACGAGGTCTCCAATCTCTCCCTTCCAGGGTTTGAGTGCAGACACAACCTGAGGTACTGGCTCAGAAAAGACTATATCGGCCTGGGTTGCGGTGCACATTCCTTTCTTTCCTTTCCAGAATGGGGAAGGAGGTGGTGGAACAGGAAAGAACCGGAAGAATACATGCGTGCCCTTGAGGGTTCTCTATCCCCTGTTGACGGCTACGAGAGACTCTCCCGCAGGCAAGCTGTGGATGAAACACTCCTTCTCGGACTGCGTCTCCTTAACAGGGGTATTGGTATCAAGGATTTTTCAGACAGATTCGGGCTCGATCCAAGGGATGCCTTTGCCTACAGAACGGGAAAGGAGATGGGGCTTGTGGAAGAAAGGGACGAGAGGGTTGTGCTCACTGAAAGGGGTATACTTCTTTGTGACGAGATCGTCTGCCTGAATCCATGATGGGAGGAAACAGGGACAAACATAGCCCTGCAGGATGGCTCATTACAAAAAGGAGATATACTCCTTGTATATAAAATATGGTTATAAATGATCACCATGCGGTAATAAAGAATGAATATCTATGTCCTTTGTTGACCCGTTCCATTTGGCTATCCGTATTTTTAAGTCCTCATAGTAGGTCAAAACATCGTAACGTCTGTAGATATTGATAAGCATATTAAGTGGTGAACTTATACCAGTTGGCGATATTATAAGCGATAAT
>WGFF01000227.1 GCA_015492355.1 Deltaproteobacteria bacterium | reverse complement strand
ATATATTACCAGCCATATGTGTACCGTTGAAATGTTCTAAATTTGCTGATAGAATTGATTAGATGAATCTCAGGTCTAAAGGATATTTTACATTTTTCCTCTTAATCTTCCTTTCTACCGGTGGTCTGTATCCTGCCACCGGTGAATCCAGAGGTCCCATACATTACGTAGTAGTGGAGGGGATCGTAAATCCTGTTATGTCGGAGTTCATACTGAAGAGCCTCAGGGATGCAGTGGAGGAAAATGCAGAGGTTGTTGTACTCCAGCTCGACACACCCGGTGGATTAGACCTCTCCATGAGGGATATAGTAAAGGCGATACTGGGCTCTGAGGTACCTGTGGTGGTATATGTGGCACCTTCAGGATCAAGGGCATCGTCTGCAGGTGTGTTCATAACCTATGCTGCGCATATCGCTGCAATGGCACCAGGGACAAACATAGGCTCTGCACACCCTGTTGCCATGGGTGGCGAAAAGATGGACGAGACCATGGTCCAGAAGGTGGAAAACGATGCAGTGGCATACATAAAGAGTATAGCAAACAAAAGGGGAAGGAATGCAGAATGGGCTGAAAAGGCGGTAAGGGAGAGTGTTAACATAACAGCACAAGAGGCGCTCAAACTCAAGGTCATAGACCTCATGGCTGAAAACAGAAAGGAGCTCTTTGAGAAACTAAATGGCAGGAAGGTAACAACCGTTACAGGTGAAAAGACCCTAAGTACCATGGATGCCGAGGTAAAGGACATAGAGATGGGGCTCAGGTTCAAGATACTCAATGCCATAACGAATCCGAACGTTGCCTATATACTGATGATGATAGGTATGATAGGGCTATATTTTGAACTCTCGAACCCCGGAGCCATCCTGCCGGGTGTGATAGGTGCTATATGCCTTGTCCTTGCCTTCTATGCCTTCCAGACCCTTTCTGTGAACTATGCAGGCTTGCTCCTTATAGGGCTGTCGCTCATCTTCTTCATAGCTGAAATAAAGGTCACGAGTTTTGGTCTCCTCACTGTTGCAGGTATCATTTCCCTTATACTCGGCTCTCTTATGCTGTTTGAATCGCCTCAGCCATTCATGAAGCTATCCCTGGAGGTACTCCTGCCTACAGTTATTATCTTCACACTCTTTGTACTCGGTACCATGTACTATGCGGTGGTTATACACAAAAGGCGCCCTGTAAGCGGAATGGATGGTATTATAGATGAGGAAGGCAAAGCCATATCCGATATAGACCCGGAAGGAGAGGTGTTTGTCAGTGGTGAGTACTGGGAAGCTATTGCGGATGAACCCATAAAGAAGGGTGAGAATATAAAGGTGGTTGGGGCAAAAGGACTCAAACTGAAGGTCAAGAAGGTATAAATTCAACATACCAAACCAATCCTTACCATTAAGGAGGTAAACCCATGACTTTAGGTACCGGGACATTGGTTCTTGCCATACTTATCTTCATGTTCCTCTGGGCTGCCATCAACATACTGCCAGAGTATGAGAGGGGAGTGGTGTTCTTTCTTGGAAGATTCCAGACGGTCAAGGGACCTGGACTCGTTATCATCATACCTGGCATACAGAAGATGGTCAAGGTAAGCCTCAGAACCGTGGCTATGGATGTGCCACCGCAGGAGGTGATAACAAAGGATAACGTATCCATTAGGGTAAATGCGGTTATATACTTCAGGGTGGTGTCCCCTGACAAGGCGGTAATCAATGTAGAGAACTACTACTATGCAACGAGCCAGCTTGCCCAGACCACCCTCAGAAGTGTATGTGGACAGGCTGAACTGGACGAACTCCTTGCGGAAAGGGACAAGGTAAACCGTACCATACAGAGTATACTCGATCGTCATACAGACCCCTGGGGTGTGAAGGTATCAGTAGTGGAGGTGAAGGCAATAGACCTGCCAGAGGAGATGAAAAGGGCGATGGCAAAACAGGCAGAGGCAGAAAGGGAGAAGAGGGCAAAGATAATCCATGCAGAGGGCGAGTACAATGCTGCACAGACGATACTGAATGCATCGAATCTCCTGAGTCAGAATCCGGTCTCGCTACAGCTCAGATACCTTCAGACCCTTACAGAGGTGGCAACAGAAAAGAATTCGACAACCATATTCCCTGTACCGATAGACCTCTTCACACCCTTTGTAGAAAGGATGCGAAAGAAAGAGTAAATCCACACATGCCTGAAATATGTCCCTGTCCTCGGGACAGGGGATTTAGACTACAGCACCCTGAAGATGTCAGAGACATACCACGGACATCGAAAGAGACTCAGACAGAGATTCATCAGAACGGGTACGGAGGGGTTCCATGACTACGAGATACTGGAGCTCCTCCTTACCTATGCCATACCGCAGAGGGATGTAAAACCCCTGGCAAAACGGCTCATAGCAAGATTCAAGGGGCTGAGGGGTGTTTTCGATGCTACTGTTGAGGAGCTGTGCTCTATAAACGGTATGGGTGAATACTCGGCACTTCTTATAACCCTCATAAAGGAAATATGCAAGATATACCTCCAGGAACAACTCCTCGGGAAGGACATCATACGCTCACCAAAAGACGTGGTCGATTTTCTCAATATAGCCCTTTCAGGTGAGAGGGTTGAGAAATTCCTTGCCATATACCTCAACTCAAAGAACGAGGTGCTCGGCATAGAGACCCTTCATGAAGGTACCATCGATCAAACCGTCGTCTATCCACGAAAGGTGATAGAAAAGGCATTCCAGCACAACGCACGTTCTGTGATATTCGTCCACAACCACCCGAGTGGAGACCCCACGCCATCCACAAGGGATATGGAACTTACAAGAAACCTCGAGGCAGCTGCATCCGCAGTGGATATAATAGTCCACGATCACATAATCATCGGCAAAAACTCACACTTCAGCGCAAGGGAAAACGGCTGGATATCAGGAAGGAAAAGAAGATGACAGAACACTTCTGATTAAGGGTGCCCCTACATACCGCCATTTTTTATACAAGGTAATGGGTCATCAAATCGGACCTGAATTTTTGTTGTGGGGAAAACCCTTCGGGCTATCGCCCTTTTCTGGTAAAAAGGTGTTTTCCCCTGCCCCCTTTCCCAGAA
>WGFF01000226.1 GCA_015492355.1 Deltaproteobacteria bacterium | reverse complement strand
GTTGTGGGGAGAACCCTCCGGGCTATCGTCCTTTTTTGGTAAAAGAGTGTTTCCCCCTGCCCCTTTCTCAGAGAACTTTTAGATTAGAAGTTTTGGGGAAGGGAGTTTGAGGGAAACCCCTTTTACAAAAGGGGTTTCCCTCAGATTAAAAAGGATTTTCTCCTGCGGTAGGGTCCAGGGTCATGAAAGAGAGGCTTACAGTATCCATATCCACTCTCGGGTGCAGGTCGAACCAGTATGATTCATCTGCCCTTGAGGACATGATAAGGGAGGGGGATTTCAGGATTATTCCCTTTCCCGGTCCTGCGGATGCGTACATCATAAACACGTGCACTGTTACAGGCAGGACAGACTACCAATCGCGTCAGCTCATACGCAGGGCGAGGCGGATGAATCCCGATGCAGTGGTAATAGTTACCGGCTGTTATGCACAGGTATCCTCTGATGAGGTCTCAAGGATAGAAGGGGTCGATTATATAGTGGGCAATCCAGAGAAGGAAAGGATAGTCGAGTACCTGCACATGGGAAGGCAGAAGGGAGCCCCACTTAAGTTTGTATCCGATGGTGAGGGCACTCCACTCAGGCTCAGGGCAAGGTCATCCCGGGGAAGGAGCCGTGTCAATCTGAAGGTACAGGACGGATGCAACAGGCGGTGTTCGTACTGTATAATACCCCTTGCAAGGGGCAGGGCAAGGAGTCTCCCCCCTGAGGAGGTGTTCACAGAGATAGAGGCCCTCATTGAGAGGGGTTACAGGGAGATAGTGCTCACGGGTATACATCTCGGTGCCTATGGGCTCGATCTCCCAGGGGGATGGGACATTACAGGGCTTGTGACCGCGATAGAACACAGGGGGTATCCCTGTCGTTTCAGGCTCAGTTCCATAGAGCCTGATGAGATTACAGATGGGCTCATAGAGGTGCTTGCATCTGCCAGCACCATCTGTAACCATCTCCATCTTCCACTCCAGAGCGGTGACGATACCATACTTTCGAGGATGAACCGTCCGTACACGGGCAGGGCCTTTGCAAGGGTCGTGGACAGGCTCCATACCACTGTAAAGGGGATATCCATAGGGGTGGATGTTATAGCCGGCTTCCCGGGTGAGGATGACAGGGGGTTTGAAAACACCTTTTCCCTTATAAGGGACCTTCCCATCTCCTATCTCCACATCTTTCCCTTTTCCAGGCGCAGGGGAACACCCGCATACCACTATCCCGGGCAGGTACCACCTGATGTGGTTAAGGCAAGGTGCCAGAGGCTGAGGGCACTCGATGGGGAAAAGAGAGAGGGCTTTTTTAGTAAATTTCTGGGCGAGAGGATGGGTGTGGTTGTTGAATCCCCTGTTGAAAGAAGGGGTGGAACTTTCAGGGGGAGGACGAGGAACTACATACCCGTGCTCTTCGATGGGGGGGGAGGATTTACAGGTAGAGAGGTAGAGGTGGTACTTACGGGTATAGATGGCAGGTATATGACAGGTATTTTTGAGGGATAAATTGACCGGCACCGGGAGATTGAGGGATTTTAAGGTACATTTCAGGGACCAGAACCTCCTTCGGAGGGTATTCATCCACAGTTCGTATGTCAACGAACAGCGGGATGAATACCTTGAATCGAACGAGAGGCTGGAGTTTCTCGGTGATGCCATCCTCTCCGCGATTATAAGCCATATACTATTTGAGAGGTTCCCTGAAAAGGACGAGGGTGAGCTCACAAAGCTCAGGGCTCGGCTTGTCAACAGGAGGACCCTCGCAAGGCTTGCAAGGGATCTCGACCTTGGCAGGTACATACTCATGGGTAAGGGTGAGATGCTTACCGGTGGAAGGGAGAACCCCTCCATACTTGCTGCAACCTTTGAGGCACTCATTGCAGGGATATATATGGACAGGGGGTTCAAACGTACATATTCCTTTGTTGAGGGACTATTTTTACCCCTCATAGACGAATCTGTTACTGAGCCAGGACACTTCGACTTCAAGCCAGGGCTACAGGAACTCACCCAGAGGCTCTACAGGGTAAAACCCGTATATCGGCTCATAAGGGAGAGCGGACCACCCCACAGGAAGACCTTTGAGGTGGAGGTAAGGATAAGGGGAGAGGTAGCTGGCAGGGGCATTGCCAGCAGTAAAAAAGAGGCAGAACAAAAGGCAGCCCAGCATGCACTGAGAAGACTCAGGGGAAAGGGCTTATCCCGCAGGAATGACTGAAGGGGGTAGAAGCCCCCGTGCATCCCATCGGAAAGACACAATGGCATCGCATAAAAAGAGGCTCATAATACCCATCTTCATTCCCTTTGGTGGATGTAGCTGGCGGTGTGTCTTCTGCAATCAGAGGGAGATTACAGGTGCGTCCATGCCCTCTGAGGGGGATATTCTCAGGACAGTGAAAAGCCATCTTGCCACATGGAGGGGTAGGGGAAGAAGGGAGATAGCCTTCTACGGGGGTACCTTTACAGCCCTTCCATGGGATATCCAGGAGAGGTATCTCAAGACCGTATATCCCTTTGTTAAGGCAGGCACGATAGATGGCATTCGCGTATCCACCCGTCCTGACTGTATATCATGGGATGGTGTGTCAGCCCTCAGGGAATACGGGGTGGAGGTGATAGAGATCGGCGTACAGTCCATGGTGGATGAGGTGCTTTCACGTTCACAGAGGGGACATGGCAGTGAAGATACGGTAAGGGCTGTGAGGATCGTAAAGGAATCTTCCATGGAGGTGGGATTGCAGATAATGCCCGGGCTTCCCGGGGATACGGAGGAGACCATAATACTTACAGCAAAGAGGTGTGCCGGGCTCAAGCCTCATTTCGTGCGCATCTATCCCACCATGGTTATAAGGGATACGCAATTATATGAGATGTATCGAAGAGGGGAATACACACCATGGGGTCTCGATGATATGGTCAGGGTGCTAAGGAAGGTGGTCGGTATATTCAAAGAAGGGGGTATACCTGTCATAAGGCTCGGGCTCCAGCCAACGGACTCCCTCCTTTCCAGTATGGTGGCTGGTCCGTATCATCCATCCCTGAGAGACCTGATAGATAGTCCCCCTACCAAAAAAACCTTGACACCCGAGAGACTGACAGGTTAAAAGTAATGGATAGGTGGTTTATTCCTGCAGAAGGGGTGATAAGGATGAAAAGGCTTATTGTATTTCTTCTGTGTTTCACATTCTTAGTAAACGTACCAGTCTATAGTCTTGCCTCAGAGGAGAAAAAGGAGGAGCCCTCTGCCAGCGTTATATTCCTTGATGTGATGCTTGTAAGACCCCTCGGGATAGTATCCATTGCACTGGGTACAGGGGTGTTTATCATATCCCTTCCCTTCACCATACCTACCAGGACAGTTGGACTTGCAGGGAAGAAGCTCGTAAAAGAGCCGTTTCTGTATACCTTTGCAAGACCTGTGGGTGACCTGAACGAATAGATATGCCCCAACCCCCTTTCCCAGAAAACTTTTAGATTAGAAGTTTTAGGGAAGGGAGTTTGAGGGAAACCCTTTTACAAAAGGGGTTTCCCTCAGGATACAGACAAAGGGTAGAGCCACCACGTATTTTTACGAGACCCGCCATTCATCCCCATCCACAGGAGGGGCATTCTGGCAGACCTTGTAAACTCCTCACAAAGGGATTGAGAGTCTACTGAGGATTATCTTTCAGGGTCTTGAGTCGATCATACCTGTGAGGAACTCAAGGATATTCCTCTTTTCGGACTCTGTCATCGCCTCTCTCCCCTGTCTTGTTCTGTACCGCTCCATGCGATCGACCACCTTCTTCCATTCCTCTGATGTGTGCTGTGATGGATCGGGCAGGGAATGGCATGTGGAGCAGAACCAGACGAACTGGAATGCCTTTGGTGTCTTGATGGATATGTGATCTTCTGGCAGTGCCCTGAGTCCGTTCCTCTTGAGGTATTCAATAATCCTTTCCTTTTCATCCTCGTCTGGTACAACAAATCCCTCCTCAAGGCTCTGCATCGTCCTTGCATGGGCTATCATCCTGTTGAACATGAAGGGCCATTCATCAGTGGAGTACATCTTGGGATTCGGCAGATTGTGGCACTGACTGCAGAACCGTGCAAAGAGCCTTGCCCCATCACTTTCTGGCTCAGGCAGTTCCTTTGCACCGAGTTCTCCTGGTATGACAAGCCTCTGGAAGGGTCTCTTCCCTTCCCCAGGAGGTTTCCTGCCCAGTGCATCGGCAGGATCTGAGGACAGAAAAAGGATGCACACGGCTACGATAAGTACGCAAAGAACGTTAAAGGGATTCATACCTCTCTCTCCTTGATAGATTTTTTGCCTTTTCTGCTTCAGGGGATTTTACCCCTCAAACCCCCGGTCTTTTACTAAGGTAACTTTATTTTATAAAACAACTTACGTTGCCTGCTTCAGGGGGTATACCCGCCTGAAACCCCTATGGATAAGGAAGAAGATATACTTACACTTTCTTCATGGCATCTATACCATGAGTTTAGAGATATCAGCTATCTTTATATACAGGTCCCTTACCGAGTTGAGTAGGGAGAGTCTGTTGTTCCTTATCCTTTCGTCATCCACCATTACCATCACGTTGTCAAAGAATGCATCTACTGTGTCCTTTATGGAGGCAAGGGTCTCGAAGAGTCTTTCATAGTTGCCTTCCTTCCAGTACTGTTCGATCCTTGGAGACACGGTGAGGGCTACATCGTAAAGGGCTATTTCCTGGTCTTTCTCAAAAAGTTCCCTTTCAGGGAGGCTTATATCCTTTATGCCCTTCAGGATGTTGGATACACGCTTGAAGGCAATAACGAGGCTCGAGCACGATGGATGGGACTTGAACCTTTCAAGGGTTTTTATCCTTTTTACAGCATCCACCATATCATACCAGGGTGTGGAAAGTACAGCATCCACTGTGTCGTAATTGTAACCCTGGGAGAGGAGCTGGTTTTTAAGCCTCTCCCTGAAGAACTCACATACATCCCCCTCCACCTCATCATGGGGTCTTGTGAGTTTGTCTCTCAGTAGTTCAAGCGCCTTTCCAACTGCCACCTTGAGGTCCAGACGGAAGCCTTTATCAAGTATGATGGCGATGATTGCGAGAGCCTGTCTCCTCAGTGCATATGGGTCGTGTGCACCGGTGGGTATGATACCCACACCGAAACATCCTGCGATGGTATCGAGCTTATCAGCTATACTTATAATAGAAGCCGATACAGAGGATGGCAGTCTCCCTCCTGCAGAGGTAGGAAGGTAGTGCTCTTCTATCGCCTTTGAGACCTCTTCATCCTCTCCATCGAGTCTGGCATAGATACCACCCATTATACCCTGTAGATTCGGGAACTCGCCTACCATACCGGTTGTGAGGTCTGCCTTCGACAGGACACTCGCCCTGCCGAGGACAAGGCTATGGTACCACATCCTGTCATCGCATGTGCTGTAATGGCGTGGATCGAACCTGTTGCTCAGGAAGTCCTCCACACCCTGATGGGGAATCTCCTTTGAGAATCCTACAGCACTACCGATGGAAAGGGCAAGTTCTGTGAATCTCTCTACCTTCTCGTAGGATGTACCAAGCCTTGCCTGGAAGATTACACCCTTGAGGTCAACGAATCTCTCCCTGAGGGGTCTTTTCCTGTCCTGATCGAAGTAAAACCTTGCATCATTGAGACGTGCCTTCAGTACCCTTTCGTTGCCCTTTATGACAGTCTGCTGGTTCCTTGCAGGGGTGTTGGCAACAGTGAGGAAATAGGGAAGAAGGGCATTATCCCTGTCCACTACTGAAAAGTATCTCTGGTGCTCACGCATGGCATTTATGACCACGTCCCTTGGGAGTTCAAGAAACTCCCTGTCGAATGTCCCCCTCAACACAACGGGATATTCAACCAGATTCACCACCTCATCGAGGAGTCCCTCATCACGCAGTACCCTGCCATCGACCTCCTCTGCCTTCCTGTAAAGCCCCTCTTCTATTATTTTCCTTCTCTCCTCCTGGTCTACTATGACGTGGTTGTGCCTCAGTGTTTCGATATAGTCATCTATACCTGTTATCCTTAGTGGCTGTGGCTTTGATGATGAGCTGTCCTGTGTGAGGAACCTGTGTCCGTATGTAAAGGAACCACTCTTTATATGTCCGTAACTTACCTCCATGGGCTCACCACCGTAGAGGGCGAGTATCCAGTGGATGGGTCTTGCAAAGGTGATGGAGTGTACACCCCAGCGCATGGTCTTTGGGAAGAGTTCCACCTTGAGTAAAGAACCTATTATCCCTGGTAGTATGACAGTGGTCTTCTCACCCTTGAGTTCCTTTATGGCATATACGTACTCGCCTTTTTCTGTGTTTTTTACCACAATGGCATCCATACCGACACCTTGAGACCTTGCAAAACCCTGGAGTGCCTTTGTGGGATTGCCCTTACTGTCGTAGGCTACCCTCTTCTGTGGACCCCTTACCTCGACCCTTGTCGATCTCTGGACCTCTTCGAGCCCCTTTACGAATACGGTCAGCCTCCTCGGCGTGCCCATAGACCCTATCTCATCGAAACCGAGGCGGTTCTCTGTAAGGAGCCTTTTGAGCCTCTCTTTGAGGATGTCCAGTGCCACTGGTATGAAGCCAGATGGTATCTCCTCTGTGCCTATCTCCAGAATGAAATCTCCTGCCATGGTCTATAATCCTGCTCTTTCTGTGTTCTTACTGGGAAGAGTCTTTAAAAGGACAGATTTTTTTAATTTAACAGAACCATAATTTATTTCAATAC
>WGFF01000225.1 GCA_015492355.1 Deltaproteobacteria bacterium | reverse complement strand
TTTTAGTACAAGATTACCCTGCATGGTTGTTTGAAAAAAATACTGTCTTACAGGAGGTCCGGATGAGTAGAAATAGTAGGGGTTTTACACTGATTGAACTGGTGATGGTGATTGTCATACTTGCCATCCTTGCAGCTGTTGCCATCCCGAGGTTCATCGACCTTCAGGAGGAGGCAAGGGTAAGTTCTGCAAGGGGCATAGGTGGTGCAATAGCAGGTGCTGCAAATATCCTCCACGCCCAGTATCTCCTGAGGGGGACTGTATACATACTCGGTACAACGGGGGGACCTGATACAGGTGTTATCTACAACGCAAACATAGCAGGTGCCACCATCGCAGCAAACACAACCGCAATCACAGTAAATGGTGGAACCGCAGTCATCACCATCTCTGTCGATGCGAACACAAACTACACCATGCTATACACTGCTGGCTCACCCACACAGGGTCCAAGGGTACAGTACTTCTTCTAAGGTACGTATAGCGGTAGAATCCATCGACCACGGTTGAATCTATGGTAAAAAATTTTTTGCCCTGATATTCTTTCTTGCCTTAGCCATCGGATATTTTCTCCCTGTACTCGATGGTACCTATCTCCTGACCGAGAGGGACCTCTCGGTCTTTTTTATACCACCGAGGCTTCTGTGGGTGGAGCTGGTAAAGAACGGTGAACTCCCACTATGGAACCCCTACTCATACTGCGGTCATCCACTCCTTGCAACACTTCAACCCGGTGTGTTCTATCCCCTGAACCTCTTTCTTATCGTTCTTCCCTTTGACCTTGCCTTCAACTGGCTCATAGTCGCTCACTTTGTACTGTCCGCAGTCTTTATGTTCTTTCTTCTGAGGGAGTTTCGTGCCTCCTTCACCGCCTCTATTATATCAGCCATCACCTTCATGCTCAGCGGGTACCTCATCTCTGTACACAATGTGATGAGTACCCTTTTTTCAGTCTCATGGGTGCCACTGCTTCTCCTCCTCTATATACGTGCCATTAGATATAACTCTACATTCCATGCACTGCTCTCGGGTATAGTATTCACCTTTATGTTCACCGGTGGGGGGATAGAGGTGGTTATAGGGATTATATTCTTTATCCTCTTTGCAACCCTTCTACCAGAGACCATCCTTCTGACCCATGAATACAGAATCAATACATCCACGGGCAGGAGGATTTTTCTGTTTTCAATCACCATGTTTGTATTCCTTATCCTCTCTGGTGTACAGCTCCTTCCCTTCCTGGAGCTCACCTACAATTCCATAAGGGCAGGGGGCTTGAGCTACAGTGAGGCAACAGTATGGTCACTCGATATAAAGGACTTCGTACAGTTCTTCGTACCCGATCCATACGGATACGGGATAAGTGACGAGAAGTACTGGGCGAATCAGAGCTGGCTTAAGACCATCTACCTCGGAACCATACCATTCATCCTCTCCCTCTTCTTTTTTGTGGAGAGGGGAAGAAAGACCCTTCCATTTGTGTTCATCATAACACTCTTCTTAGCCCTTGCCATGGGAAAGAACTTTGCCATCTATAAATTCCTTTATACATGGCTACCGGTCTTCAATAAGATAAGGTATCCTGTAAAATTCCTCTTCCTGTGTGTAATACTCATCTCCATATCGTCAGGGCTCGGATACGATAGCCTCAGAAGGGGGTTGAAGGAAGGAGAGAAGACCACCTCCAGATGCCTTGTAATCCTTCTATTTCTTTCTACCATCTCAGCCATTATCTTTGGTGCGCTTAACTTCTTCGATGTGGAGGTAAAGAACTATCTTATCATGAACGGCATAGATTACCCTGAATACAACCATGTGGAGATAAATGTATTCAACACAAAGAGGGTTCTTTTCTTCTTCCTTATATCTGGTCTCCTGCTGTATACAGGCTTAAGATCTCTAAAGGCGAGAAAATCCCTCACAGTCTTAGTCCCCCTTATACTTACGGTGGATCTATTTTTTGCACACAGTGGTTACTATGTTGTCACAAAGACAGAGGACTATCACAAAAAGGGCGAGGTCGCCAGGTACCTCCTTAAGGACAAGACCCTCTTTCGTTTCTTCACAACCCCGCGCACACTGAAGGAAGATGTGGAATTCCCCGAGGATATACCCTTCGATAAGGTCAGGATGAAGGCTATGAACCTTGATAAGGAAAGACTCACCGGTTATAATCTCAACTATCATCTCTTTGATATAAGTGGCACGAATGTTATGAGGCGCAGGGATTATACCGCCTTTTATGACCTTCTCACCTTTCAGCGCCGTCCAGATTCAACGAACATCCTTCCCATGCTCAATGTGAAGTATGTCATCTCCATTCCTCCCATACAGTCTGATGAATTCAGGCTCTTAAAGATAATCGGCATAGAAGGTGTGGAAGATACCGAGGAACTGGAAGAACTGAAAACCCTCAAGATATACGAAAACCTCAACTACCTTCCGAGGTTCTTTGTTGTAAGGCGATTCAGGGTGGTGGATTCTCAGGATGAATACATGAAGATTCTGGCAGACAAATCATTCCATCCCCAAAAGGAGGTACTCCTTGACCTTGACCCATGGGAAGGGGAAAAAAAGATGGAGGACAGTGATAGAGACTACAGGGATACCATCAGGGTGAGGGAATACAGGGCAAATTCCCTTACCCTTGAGGTCGAACTCGAAAGCCCTGGTATACTCGTTGCGAGCGAGGCTTACTATCCTGGATGGAAGGTGTACGTGGATGGAAAGGAGGAGAGGATTCTGAGGGCAGATTATGTGCTGAGAGGGGTGGCACTCGATAAGGGAAGACATACAGTAAGGTTCGTCTACATGCCTGTGAGTTTCTTTGCAGGGGCGGTAATGACTATACTCGGTGTTGCAGGGTGTATTGTCTATATGGCAAGGGGATGGAAGAAGAGGGATAAGGTCTTTTCAGGCAGGGTTTGATTATGGAAGGTACATGGCTTGGAGAGAGACGGTGGCTGGTCATTACCGGTGGGCTTATCTTTTTATTCTTTGTTCAGGGTTATGTGATATCGTGGCAGAAGTCCAACACATGGGATGAGCCTGCCCATATCCTTGCAGGATACCTGTATCTGAAGGAGGGGAGGGATTATATTGCTCCCCTCAACCATCCGGTCTTCGGGCGTATGATGGATGCCCTGCCCCTTGCACTCTTTTTTGACCTTGAGACCAGCCCACGCATCATGCCAGAGGATGAGCCTGGTTCGAACTTTCACGGGGAGGCTCTGAAATTCATCTACGAGAACAGGGAGGACGGCAGACGTATCCTTTTTTACAGCAGGGTCTCTATCCTACTTGCAGGGGTAATACTCGGTATCTATGTGTATCTATGGTCTCGAAGGCTCTGGGGGGAGAGGGGTGGTGTGGTATCACTCTTTTTTTACTCCCTGAGCCCTAACATCCTTGCCCACTCCTCCCTTGCAACAACAGACCTTCCTGTAACCGCCCTGTTCTTTATCACAGCATACCATCTCTATATCCTTGCCACAGACGGCATAACCTCAGCCAGAGTTGTAGCATGTGGTATACTCCTTGCCCTTGCCCTTGCAACAAAGCACACCTCTTTTCTTCTTCTGCCCGTGGTGGGCATGGCTTTGATAGGTAGCCTGGGACACCACAGACCTTCCAGGGTCGTCCTGTATTACGCACTTATGGCAGTGGTAGTATACGTGACCATCTGGGGTGTGTATGGTTTCAGGTTCCATTCTGCAGATCCATCCTACAGCGGGCTCCACTGGGAGAGGTTTCAGAGGTCTTTTTTTCTACCCCTGTTTGATTTCCTTCGCAAATGGAGGCTCCTTCCAGAATCCTACCTTTACGGCATAGCAGGGGTACTCATGGGTTCAACCACAGGTAGAGCTGCCTTTCTCATGGGTGAATACTCTGTTGATGGATGGTGGTATTATTTCCCGGTGGCTTTCCTCATAAAGACACCTATACCAACTATTCTTCTATTCATCGCATCCGTACTCTATGTATCAGTAGACAGAGTCAATCGCCATAAGATGGTATTCGTCCTGGTACCAGCCCTTCTGGTATTCATAGCCATG
The DNA here is from genome assembly GCA_015492355.1 of Deltaproteobacteria bacterium. Lineage (GTDB taxonomy): Bacteria > Desulfobacterota > GWC2-55-46 > GWC2-55-46 > S146-73 > S146-73. Next base: position 526 of record WGFF01000225.1, on the reverse strand, counting down.
TCCATGCAGAAGGTGAACATAGGATTGAGACATATACTACCGGTGTATCCATTCGTATTTACCATGATAGGCTACGTGGCGAACATAAGGACAGATAGCCAAAGGACCGCTCGTGTGGTATTTGTGTTGAGCTCTCTATGGTATGTCTACACTACCCTTGCAATCCATCCCCATCAACTGGCATACTTCAATGAATTCATAGGGGGACCCAAAAACGGCTATAAATTTCTTGTGGATTCAAACCTCGATTGGGGACAGGACCTTGTGGGACTCAAGGAGTATATGGACAGGAACGATATCAAGAGGATTAAACTTGCCTACTTTGGACTCTCAGATCCGAGGTACTACGGTATTGATTATGAATATCTGCCGAGCTATGTGATACCAGAGCCTGTCAATGTAAAGCCAGTTATCACCCTCGATGGATACTTCGCCATAAGTGCGACCATGCTCCAGGGGGTCTATATGTTCGATAGAGACTTCTACCGGATATTCAAGGAAATAGAACCGATAGATACCATAGGGT
>WGFF01000224.1 GCA_015492355.1 Deltaproteobacteria bacterium | reverse complement strand
GGATATTTGATACTATATTACCTTTTCTGACTGAGTAATATTTCTATATAAGGGTTTTTATTTCTGAGTAGATCGACGAACAAGGGGATGGATGTGGAGAGAATATCCATCCCTTTTATTTTTGAAAGGGGGTGTCATTTCGTGATTATGAATCTGCATTGATGGCATATCCTCTAAGAAGCAAGGTTCTGGAGGCTTATTATATTGCACCTGTTACGGAGTGGAAGGAGGTGAGTGAATGAGGTTCATGGAAGTCGAGATAGAAAGGATAAAAGATCATGCTGAATACAGGCTGGACAGGGGTTTTTTAAAGAACATAAAGAGGGAGGGTGTCAGGGTTCCTGTGATTCTTTCCGGGGATGATGAGAGCGGTTATGTGGTAATAGACGGGAGGCGGAGGGTATGTGCCAGCAGGGAGGCTGGCCTGGAGAAGATACCTGCTGTTGTTGTGAATGGTGATGCGAATTCTCTCCTCGGTCTAATGCTCAACTTTCACAGGTCACCCAATCCTTCGCATGAGGTGGAAGTGATAAAGGAGCTTGTAAGGGAAGGATATACGATTGACGAGATGGCAAAGGCACTTGATACCACGAGGACAAAACTCAAGAGGTACTTTCATCTTCTGAATCTATGTGATGAAGGATTTGAGAGGCTGAGAGATGGAAGATTGAAGATGGGTACAGCAGTTGCGCTTTCGAAACTCCCGGTGGAGACCCAGAGGAGGATTCTTTCGAATAACGAAGTAATCACCCTGAAAACAGTGGAGAGTGAGAGAAGAAACTTCAATCTTGAAAGTTTTGGTTCTATCTTCGACGAGGCCGTTTTTTCGGAGGTTCATTCTCTCGGTGCTGAGTTTGAGAATATAGTTGCGAGACTTACCACTGGCAGAGTGATTCCTGACGAGGTGAAGTCTGCCATAGAAGTCCTCCGTAAATTTATCGAAAAGGAGGTAGAAACTTTATGATAAACCTTACCGTACCCCTTGAGAGGGGCTGTGGGATGCGTGAGAAGGGAGGGTTGTATGCGTGCTGTGGTACCTCTCCCTTCGGCAAGCCAGTAGAAGAGTTCCTTATCGATCCACCTCTACCCTTCATAAGGAGAGCCTTTAAGGGCACCCATCGATGAGTGCAGGGATGGTATAAAGCGCCTGGTTTTCTGGGTGGGCAAGGAATTTTATCCTTTCTGTCCGGATTACATAGAGGAGACCGGGCGTCTTGGTGCATCGAAAAGGGTCCCTGTTGATCTTGATCTCAGTGGTCTGGAGCCGTTCAAATCCAGGATGTTCTTTATTCATCCCCGTGCCATCGCGGATGTGAAGGAACGGGTGGATTTCTGTCCAAAGAACAATACCTCTCACATCAATGGAGATGAGTTCTGTATAAGGAGTTTGTATTACTTTGTGGATGCCGAGCCCGAGGACGGGAAGTACGTAAGGAAGATAGGGTCCATAAGTTATGAGGTCCCCTGGCTCATACGAAGCAAAAAGCCAGGGTACTCTGCTGGCATGTTTCTTTCCCTTCCCTTCACCCACCTTGAGTATGTTCTGCCGGATGATGGCATGGTGGATGAGAGGGTTAAGAGAGCCAGGGATGAGGGTAGACCCATAGAGTTTGTGAAGGAATGAAGGAGGTGGGTGTATGAGGCTTTCGAGTGTACTTGAGACTGCATGGAGTATTCTTTCATGCGTTGCAAGGGACGAGAAAAAGAGGAGGTTTTCCAATGAAGGTCATAAAACCGTACTTCAGGATAGAGGATGATATAGACGGTATAGAGATTCTCAAGAGGATCGAACGTGCAGGACGTACCTGTTACAAGTCCGAGGACAGGATTACAGAAGACTCATGCAAGAACTTTGTGAGAAGACTCATTGAATCGGGGCATCATTCTGTTCTTGAACATGAAAAGGTGACGGTTCGTGTTATCTGTGATCGTGGGGTATCGCACGAGATAGTCCGGCACAGGATAGCCAGTTACAGCCAGGAGTCCACCAGGTACTGCAATTATAGTAAAGGCAGGTTTGGTAGCGAGATAACAGTTATAGAGCCATGTTTCTGGAAAGATGATACAGAAGAGGACCGTTGTAAGCGTATGATATGGGAAGATACCATGAAACTTGTAGAGAAGGCGTACATGGAGCTTATCTCGCTGGGGGCTTCTCCCCAGGAGGCAAGGGCGGTTCTCCCGAATTCACTCAAGACAGAGATAGTGATGACGATGAATCTGAGGGAATGGAGGCACTTTTTTTCTTTGAGGACTGCCCCGAATGCCCATCCACAGATGAGGGAGATAGCCATCCCGTTGCTTGAGGAGTTCAAAAGGCTTATTCCCGTGGTCTTTGATGATATAAATCCGGTAGCATTTTGAAAGGCAATGCCAGGGGCATGGAGTATTTTTCTCTATGCCCCTTTGAATTCTAACGAAGGGAGGTTGTGAGACGTGAATAAAGGATATCTTTCAAAGATAGAGGACCTGGTATATGAGATAGTATCTCTTTACAAGGCATGTGATGAACCACTTGATGGAGATGAAACACAAGTTCTCGGCACCATTATACAGGCGTTGATCGACAAAAAGGAAGGCAATCTCACTATCGAGGAAGCCGAAGAAATCATTGCTCGCGTTTTTGAAGAAACAGAGTTAATAGACGTTTACGGGCATTTCAGGAATATCCAGAATGAGGGTTTCAGCCTCTTCATGAAAAAGAACAGGGACTATGGCAATTCGTTTGCTGAAGATGGTATCCTCGGGGTTATGATAAGGATGAAGGACAAACTGAGTCGATTCATCAATATAGCCCTCAAGCAGGGCGAGGAAGCGGTAAAGAATGAGACGGTCAGGGATACTCTGCTTGATTATCATAACTATGCTGGAATGGCTATTCTGTTGCTCGATAGAGGTGCGGAGTTGAAAAAGCAGGATACAGACCATCGGGAGGCAATCAACGAAGAGCTTCAGTGAAGCATAATATCTATTAAAGCCAAATTTTTGGTGAGGTATTTTATGCAAGAAATAAAGGGAGATATATGGGATTTTCACAGGAAAGGTTACTGGATACTCATAACAACGAACGGTTCGGTTCGTAAGG
>WGFF01000223.1 GCA_015492355.1 Deltaproteobacteria bacterium | reverse complement strand
CCCTTATAGATATGATATCAGAGACAATGGGAGCCAGTAATGTCGCCCTGTGGCTTTACAATCCTGCAACGAGGGATTTTGTCCTCACAAGGGGTGGGAACAGCTGGCGATACAAAAGGATACCCAGGGCACACCCTTTTTTGAAGTATATAAGGTCCATGGGCGCACCTTTTCTCTTGAAGGACATCTCCCTTGACGGTATATCCCCAGAGGAGAGGCAGGAGATAGAAGGATTGATAAAGGCAACAGGTGCTGTACTCTGCACCCCCCTTGTGGCTGGCAACGATATGGTGGGGTTTATGCTCCAGGGAGAGGATATCTCTGGATATCCCTATATCAGGGACGATTTTGAATTCCTCAAGGCTGTCAGCACCCAGGCTGCCATCCAGATAAAGAACATCCTCCTTACACAGGACCTCCTTACCGCAAAGGAACTGGATATGTTCAACCGCATGTCGTCCTTTATCATGCATGACCTTAAGAATCTCACCAACTCCCTTTCCCTTATAAGCCAGAATGCGAGACATAATATCGACAATCCCGAATTCCAGAAGGATGCCATAAGGACCATAGACAGCACGGTAGCACGGATGAAGGGGCTTATAGAGAGGCTTTCCATGGCATCAAAGGGTTTTGAGATAAGGAAACAGGGGGTAAATCTCAAGGACCTCGTCCACAAGGCGATAGAAAAGATGGCCTTCAATGGCAGTAAGAACGTAATCATCACCAACGAGATAGACCCTGTACTTCTAATTAGCGTTGACCCTGAGGCAATGGAAATGGTATTGTTAAATCTCATAAGCAATGCCTACGAGGCGATAGAAAGGGAGGGCAGAATAAGGATATCTGCATCTGTGGACGGAGACAATGTGAGGATAGAGGTTACAGACAATGGTTCAGGCATGGATGAGGATTTTGTAAGGGAGTGCCTTTTCAAGCCCTTCAGGTCTACCAAGAAAAAGGGATTCGGTATAGGCTTATACCAGTGTAAGACCATAATAGAGGCACACCGCGGTAGTATAGACGTAAGTAGCAGGGAGGGACAGGGTACCACCTTTACAATAACACTACCCTTAGGAGCGGAAGGGGGAGGACAGCCCTTGTAAAGCCATATCCCTTCCAGAAGAGGCCCGGTTTGACCTTTTTGAATGGGTAAGAGAAAAGGGACTCCCTTCCCCAGAACTTCTAATCTAAAAGTTTTCTGGGAAAGGGGGCAGGGGAAAACACTTTTTTACCAGAAAAGGGCGATAGCCCGGAGGGTTTTCCCCAACAATAAAAAATTCAGGTCCGACTTGATGACCCATTACCTTTTCTTAATGATCTACAGGGGTCAGCAATGGTGAAAAAGCCCAAGATACTCGTCGTAGAAGACGATGAGAGTATAAGAACCCAGATGAAGTGGGCGCTTGTGGAGGATTATGAGGTCTTTCTTGCCATGAACGCTGGTAAGGCAATGGAGGTTGTCAATACCCACAATCCCCCTGTTGTAATACTCGATCTGGGTCTCCCCCCCCATCCAGAGGATACAGAGGAGGGTTTCAATCTCCTCCAGGGTATACTCCAGAATGCCCCCACAACAAAGGTAATCATCGTCACTGGCAACTCGGATAAGTCCTCAGCACTCAGGGCGATATCCATGGGTGCCCATGATTTTTTCACAAAGCCCATAGATATAGATGAGCTCAAGGCTATACTCAAAAGGGTGTACTATGTGAGCACCCTTGAGAGGGAATACTCCACACTCCAGAAAAGGCTCGAAGGATACGCCTTTGTGGAGATTGTGGGTACGAGCCACATAATGCAGGAGGTCTTCTCCACCATAAGCAAGGTGGCAACCACAGATGTACCTGTCCTTATAACTGGAGAGAGTGGCACAGGAAAGGAGCTTGTAGCCAGGGCTATTCACAATCGAAGCCTGAGGGCAGACAAGCCATTCGTGCCCATAAACTGCGGTTCCATACCAGAGACCCTTGTGGAGAGTGAGCTCTTCGGTCATGAAAAGGGGGCGTTTACAGGTGCGCATATCCGTAGAAAGGGCAGGATAGATATGGCAGAGGGAGGTACCCTCTTTCTCGATGAGGTGAGCGAACTGTCCCTTCCTATGCAGGTGAAGTTTTTGAGATTTCTCCAGGACCATAAGATAGAGAGGGTGGGTGGCAGGGAGATTATAGAGGTGGATGTAAGGGTGATTGCAGCGACCAACAGGGATATGAAACAACTCGTATCAGAAGGACGGTTCAGGGAGGACCTTTACTACAGGCTTGCGGTAGTAACCATAGACGTTCCACCCCTTAGAGATAGGGGCGAGGATATAATACTCCTTGCCAAGACCTTTCTTGAGAGGTTCTCCGGAGAAAAGGGGCGTCCAAAGAGCCTGAGCAAGGATGCCATAGACAGTATCATATCCTACAACTGGCCCGGCAATGTACGTGAGCTCGAGAACAGGATGCGCAGGGCGGTTGTGCTTGCCGAAGGAACATCCGTTACAGCCCGTGACCTTGGTTTCGCCCCTGAGGGGCATTCGGTGGTCGATCTGAATCTGAGAAGGGCAAGGGAGGAACTCGACAGGAGATACATAAATATGGCTATAATGAAGCACAACGGCAATATCAGCAAGGCCGCAGAGGAACTTGGGCTTTCAAGACCCACACTCCACCATCTGATGAAGAAATACAACATAAAACTCGAAAGGGGTATGTAAGACCATGGCAGACCATTACAGGGCTCTTCTGGAACGGATCGATAGGGGAAGGGCAAGGGTAGGTATCATAGGGCTCGGCTATGTGGGTATACCCATAGTTATAAGATTCTGTGAAGAGGGGTTCAGGGTAATAGGATTCGATATAGACCATGAAAAGGTCGTTCAGCTCAACAGTGGAAGGTCTTATATAAAACATATCCCCTCTGAGTGCATAGCATCCTTTGTCAATACCACACCACCCGCCTTCGAAGCCACAACAGATATGGCAAGGCTCTCTGAGATGGATGTAATAATAATATGTGTCCCTACCCCACTTTCTGATAAAAGGGAGCCAGATCTTTCATACGTTGAGAAGACAGCAGGGGATATTGCAAGGTCTCTGAGGAAGGGGCAGCTCATCTCCCTTGAGTCCACCACCTATCCCGGCACAACAGAGGAGATCCTTCTCCCCCTTCTTGAGGAAAAGGGGCTCAGGGCTGGAAGGGACTTCTTTGTGGTATACTCGCCAGAGAGGGAAGACCCCGGCAGGGTGGACTATACCACAAAGACCATTCCAAAGGTGGTGGGTGGCTTCACCAGGAGGTGTACCACCCTGGGGACTGCACTCTATTCCAGGATAGTCAATACAGTGGTACCAGTATCCTCACTGCGTGTGGCAGAGATGACAAAACTCCTTGAGAATATCTACAGGTGTGTGAACATAGCACTTGTAAACGAGCTCAAGATGCTGTGCGACAGGATGGGGATAGATATCTGGGAGGTCATAGAGGCATCCAGCACAAAACCCTTCGGGTTTTCAGCGTTCTATCCAGGTCCAGGACTTGGTGGACACTGTATACCAATAGACCCATTCTATCTTACATGGAAGGCAAGGGAGTATAAGTTCTCCACCAAGTTCATAGAACTTGCAGGAGAGATAAATACCCAGATGCCCTACTTTGTGGTGCAGAAGGTGATGGAGGCTCTGAACAGTCAAGGAAAGAGCCTTAAGGGATCGAGGGTACTTGTTCTGGGTATAGCGTACAAGAAGAATGTGGACGACCTGAGGGAGTCTCCATCCCTTGAGCTGATAAGACTGATGAAGGAGAAGGGTGCAAGGGTCGATTACAACGACCCCTTTATTCCTGTTGCGGTAAGCCACAGAAGAGGGTTCACCATGCGTTCAACACCCCTTACGGAAAAGAACATAAAGAGATACGATTGCGTGGTCATAGCAACGGATCACTCCTCCTACGATTACAAATGGATAGTGAAGAACAGTAGACTCGTGGTGGATACAAGGAACGCCACCGCAGGAATAAAGGATAGAAGGATAGTAAAGGCTTGAGAGGGTCCGAAATAAAACCACGGAGAATAGTTTATGGAGAAGACCTTTCTTGTTACAGGTGGTGCAGGATTTATAGGTTCGAATCTATGTGAGATGCTTGTCAGGGAGGGATTCAGGGTCAGGGTGCTCGATAATCTCTCAACAGGCAAGGAGGAGAATCTAAGGGATCTTATAGATGATATAGAGTTCATCGAGGGGGATATAAGGGATGGGAACACTGTCGATAAGGCTATGAAGGGTGTTGACTGTGTTGTCCATCTTGCTGCCCTCGGTTCGGTATCGAGGTCTGTTGAAGCCCCTGAAACGACCCATGATGTCAATGCAACGGGCACACTCACTGTGCTCGATTCTGCAAGGAGAAATGGTGTAAGGCGCCTTGTCTATGCATCGTCCTCTTCTGTCTATGGTGACACACCTGTTCTGCCGAAGAGAGTGGATATGAGCCCGACCCCACAATCACCCTATGCGGTATCGAAACTTACCGGTGAGTATTACTGCAGGGTCTTTTACAGGGTCTATGGTCTCGAGACCGTGTCCCTGAGGTATTTTAACGTCTACGGCAGAAGACAGGACCCTGCGTCAAGATACGCAGCTGTTATTCCCAGATTCATCACATCCCTTCTTGAGGACAGGGCTCCCACCATATTTGGCGATGGTGAGCAGAGCAGAGACTTTACATTCGTTGATGACTGCAATCAGGCAAATCTCAAGGCATCCCTCTCTGATAACTGTGCGGGCAGGGTCTTTAACGTGGGATATGGTGCAAGGGTTACCATAAACGAACTCCTGAAAAAGATACAAAAAGCCCTTGGAAAGGAACACATAAAGCCCATCTACACAGAGGCACGCAAGGGGGATGTGAGACACTCCCTTGCGGATATATCAGGTACCAAGGAGTTCCTTTCATACGAACCGCGCTTTAATATAGATGCGGGTATAGAGATGACAGTAAAATGGTTTAAGTCAGTGGCATAAATAGAGCCCTGGCTCTCTCTATCCTTATGGTTTAGTGTTCTGCCATGTTTTAGAAGAGATGGATAAGCCAGATTTTTTCTGAGGGAAACCCCTTTTGTAAAAGGGGTTTCCCTCAAACTCCCTTCCCCAAAACTTCTGATCTAAAAGTTTTTTGGGAAAGGGGGCAGGGGAAAACACTTTTTTACCAAAAAAGGGCGATAGCCCGCAGTGTTTTCCCCACAACAAAAATTCAGGTCCGATTTGATGACTCATTACCATATAAAATAACAAGAAAGGACTTCAGATG
>WGFF01000222.1 GCA_015492355.1 Deltaproteobacteria bacterium | reverse complement strand
GAGTATAAGTACAGATACAAACCATCCTGATGGTTCTCTCCACATGGCTCTAAATATATCCTTCGTATCAAGGGGGGTGAGATCCAGTGGGTGCATATCAGTAGTTAAAAAAGCGGTGTTGAGGGGTATGTCCGCATAGTCATGACATACGCTACCACAGGTGTGTGGGAGATTTTTTATGTGGGTCGATGAAAGGGGATTGTCTGAGCGGAGTATTCTGTGCCTGTAATCCTGTGGTGCGTGACAGTCCATACAGGATGTACCGTACTGGTTATTCCTTTCAAGGAGCCTCCCGTGGAGGGTAAGTAAGTAACTTGTACCAGCCATGATAAACCTCTCATCGGCTCTCTTTTTCTTTCCCGTCTTTTTATCCTCGAGTTCCACCTCCTTCATCATCTCCACATCGCCATGACATCCGTTACATAGTGCTATCTCTTCCTTCTTTGTCCGTCTTGCACCGAGAAGCCTTCTGATAATATGTCCTGCCGATTGTGAACGCCATGCCCTTCCCCTGTGGCATCTGCCACATTCACGCTCGCAGTCTTTAAAAACCTCTTTGAACTCATCTATTCTCTTATCATCCACATACAGGGTATTACTGTGACATCTACGACATGATGGAAGAAGTGAAACGGTCTCATCAAGGCGATTTCTACCGGTAAACCCGCTGGTAGCACCATTACCGTGTACGGAATCCTTGAATTCATCCACTATATCCTTGTGTGAATATCTTGCGTTGCTCGATGGTTCGTTTATGTGGCATCGGTTCGCACAATCCACCCCTCCCTTTTTGGCATCATGGGGAAAGCGTTCAATCCCGGCATGACAATCCCTGCAAGGAATGCCTCCGTGTATGGATGAATAGTAGTGGGATTCATCTATGGTGGCATCTCTTAAAAGTCCGTTATTATCTATATATTGAAGCCCCTTGATAGCATGGCATGTAAGGCATCCTTCTGGATCGGTTCTCCTCTTCCCTGCATAGACCTGGGTAACGAATATGAAGGCAATAACCACTGCTGTCAGGGACATGAGGAATATCCTTTTTACGTTTATGCCTGTTTTGCTATATACACCTGTCCATACAGGTTCTATCTCCCTACAGCGGGGGGATCTCTGTGTTCTTCCAGCCGGTGGTATTACAAGATATTCTATTGCATCTGCAGCACACACATCCACACATTCATGACAGGACATGCACGAGAGTTGATCCACCACAGCCTTGTCTCTGTGGATACTTATCGCTCCACACATACAGGTGATTGCACATACTCCGCATCCATTGCATCTACTCATGGAAACACGGATACGTCTTGTAAAACCGAAAGATGCGCCTATCCTGTTAACGATGCCATCTATTGCACCGATGGGACACAGAAACGAACAGTATGCCCTTCCCTTGTGTGCAAAGAAACCAAGAAGAAATACAAGGGCAAGGTTTGTAAGACCTACAGAGGTAAGTAGATACATGATACCTTCCCTCCCCCCACTTAATGCATCGAAAATACGCGGAAGGACAATAAAGTTACACAGTGTGCATGCGCTTATCCCGAGCACTGGCATCGTTACAAGATAAAAGCCGAGATAACCGTACCTGATGGGAGCCTGCGGAAGCACACGGTAATCTATCTTTATCCTTTCACCGAGCATACGGCTCACAAGTTCAGGGAAACCTCCTACAGGACAGACATACCCGCACCACAGGCGTCCAAAAAGGAATGTTACAACCAGTATCACACAGAGTAGTATTACACCGCCTATGGATACCATCACCTGAAAGGTGAGGTCCTCTACACTCATACCGGGCCAATAAAGATAAAAGCGCCTCATACACAGAATGCCGCAGAAATCCCTGCTACCGAATAGACCAGGTATAAAAGAAAGTGGAGCAAAGAAGAGTACACAGGATAACCCTATAAGCCCGTAACGTATCTTCTGCCACTTTGGTATGTTCATGGCTTATTCCCTGAATGTATGACATGCAGTACAGAGGGTGCCATCCTTTGCCGGAAGTCTCAAAAGGACCTCCTTTTTCACCTCCTTGTATTCGATGTTCAAAGATATACCTGTATTAGATGAGAATTCCTTGAACCTTTTTCCCTTGTCATCCATAAAGATACTGTTCCAGGGAGATTCCACATAAACGATACCTTCTTCGATATCTGTATCCGCAACCTGTGTTGCAGATGGATTATCTGGTTTCAGCACACCTTTTTGGTGTGGAGTATGACATGTTGCACACATAATCCGTCCCTGTGAGTCGAGTGGCAATTTCACATTGTATTTTCTTTCAGAGCCTTTTATAGCCTTCCTTACACTTTCAGATGGTTCTACCAGATGATTCATGGAATTGAAATGTGGCGAAAGTAGATGACAACCGATACATAACTTCTCTGGTGGCAGGCGAAATCTTACATCCCGGGTAGTATGTGCTGACCTTGGTTCAGGCACATCCACATGGCAGTAAATGCACCTCTCTTTGATAATACGTCCGTCCTTTCCTATCATCCTGTGAAAGGGCCTCTTTCTGTAATACCTCTTTATATGACATCTATAACAGAACTCCTTGAGGTCCTCATAGGGTCCACCCCTGAGAAAGTCTTTTGAATCTGAATCCAATTTAGCCTTCCTTATGTTCTCAAGCCCTCTTACACCATGGCACGTATCACACAGAAGTGTCCTGTTCTCTCCCAAAGGGAAATTTTCAGGTACATCCATATCGTCTGGAATCGTTACATCTACAGGATGGGGATGGATTGTTCCCTCCTCTCCGACACACAGGGATGTAAAGGATAAAAGAGACATCATGGTAAAGAACGTAATATATGCAGGTATAATCTTCATAAGCCAGCCCCGTGGGTATGACAGTCCGTGCAATCGGACTCCACATAATGAACACCTGAAAGTCCGTTACCCGTATCCCTGTCACCATCATCCAGAACCGTATCCATCTTGTGGCAGATGACACATAGCTGAGACAGATTACCTCCATCTATCTCGATACTGTATGGACGGAGTCTTATACTGCTGTCAAGGCCCCTCACACCAGCAACCGTACTGTCTATCAGGAGGAACGGGTTGGTGGTTCCGTGTACATTATGGCACTCTGTACACTCAAGAGAGGTTCCGTATTCATAGCCTTCCCGTAGCCCCCTGTATATACCATCGCCTGTACCATCCACAGTGCCATGCCTGTCGATAAATCTGTAATTATCCTCCATCGCAACAAGTGGGTTAGTGTACTCATATCCTGTGATTTCAAAACCAGGTTGCTGATGATATCTGTTGTGGCATCTGAGGCAGAACTCAAATATACTGGTATACTCTGAGTAGGTGCCATGTTCATCCATAAAGATGGTAAGGTCATTGTAAGGGGTGAACACACCATTCATGTTGGATGAATCGTGGCAGATGATACATTCTGAATCCTCAAGACCATTATCCCCACTAAAGCCGTGTACATGCCCACCATGTTGATAGGGTTTAAGAGGCATGTCATTTTTGTTATGACACACGGTACATCTTCTCTCTCCATCTGTACCGTTATCGCCATGACAGCCCATACACGTTGTGAAACCCTTCACAGAGACCATATCCTTTATGACCCCTCTATCCCTGTGTATAACAGATAGAGGGTGACATGCCTTGCAGTCCCGAAGTCCCCAGCCTGTGTGGGATGGGGTAAGTAAAAGGCTTGAGGACTGTACGGATGATATACTGGAACGTCTTTCTTCATCTGTTCCAGCACCACATCCTATGCATAACAGAAATAATGTGGCTATGAGTATTATCTTGTACCTGTGTGACATCTATTGCAGAATGGATTGCTATGACACCTGGCGCATCTACCAGTGGATAGTCTTGCGTCTATACCGTGCCTTTTGCGATAGCCTATCCCATGGAGTACCTTTCTTGCCGTATCCCTTCTGAAATGACACCCCGTGCAGAATCCAGTGTTTACGTGACAATCACTACATCTGGGTCTATCCTTCAGTGCATCATATCCGTGAAGATAGGTATAATCCTTACCATGACCTTCTGGACGTATGGCCTCTGGATTCAAATGACATATAGTGCATTCAGAAGAGGCAGTCCTGTCTACCACATGACAGCTGTGACAGATACCTTTAAGTGGTTCGTTAACAATACGTGTTATCTCTCGTATAAGCCCTGGTTCTCTCACCTGGTTTGGAAGAAAGGGATGACACCTCATACATGGATCCCCCCTATCCTTCAGTATTCTGAAATGTACATTGTGCGGGAAATAAAGACTTTCCCTTTTTTTCTTCCACCATATTCCCTTTTTATCCTCACCAATGGCATGAAGGCTTTGAAAACAAACGATGAATACAATAATAGATACTATCCGTAAAACCCTTATCCCCATCGTCTCAATAAGAATAGTTCAAAAATTTCGTAACCCGTACACCTGCCATGTATTCGTCATCCAGATTATCGTTCCATACATGCATGGCATATATGGAAACAAAGATATCCCCCTGTAACATCATCTCGAGGGTGGAATAAAATCCCGCACCTATGTTTTTGCCTGTTGTCTCTTTTCTCTGTAACTGCCACATTCCATCCACCTTGATGGTACTCCGCTCAGAAAGTGGTATCCTGGACTTGGTAAACATACTGAATGATGTATCCTCTTCCATCTTGATGTAAACTGCCTCAGCACCCATACGCATGCCATCCCGTAAGCCCTTCTCCAAGCCAGCAAGGGTAGAGTATCCGTCTTTACCGATACCGTGAAATCCCCTTCTTCCTTTCCAGTAGAATGTAAGGCTTTTCAATGGATAATGTATGTCCACTCCGTAGGTCCTCTCGTATCCCTTAGTGTAACGGAGGTAGAATCTATCCCGAAGGGTGAGATAGCCAGAGTCAGGGTTGTACATCTCATAGATTGTCCTTATCTCTCCCTTCTTAAAAAGAGAAAGCCCCAATTCCATAGATACCCTTTCGGCTCTCATACCCTCTGCAACAACATTGCCTTCAGACACCACAAACCATCCACCTTCATCGTCCCTCCCACCAGATATAAATCCGCTCCATGTAAATCCATCCTCTCCTGTATCGAATGGATCTATTCTGTAATATCCTATCCTACCTTCTACAGTATTGAGCCATACTGGGATATATCTCTCCCTTCCTGAGAAGAAAAGATCGATTCCTCCTATCCATCTGGTATCCACTGCTTCTATGTAGTCCTCTATCCTTCTGGTACTGCCACCATAGAACTCCACATGGATACCATCCATTGTGGTCTTTATTGAGGCACCATCGAGTATGAGATAGCCTGATGGACCTATATGCTCGAACCTTCCAAACCTTATAGATGTATCTATAAGGTTGAAACCTCCTTCTACATACAATTTATAGATACTGTCATACCATCCATCTTCACATAGCCTTCCAGCAACACTTAAGTTGCTTGATATATCCTTTCTCCTGTTCGTGTATGTAATATCTATCCATTCCTCTATTATCACCCTCTTTTTAAAAAAACGATTGTCCATCATAAAGAGGGTATCGAGTCTTATCTCTGTACCTGCGTACACATCACTTAAGAGCCAGAAAAAGAATACCACCGTGTAGAAAAATACCAGACCGTATCTCACCTGTCTTCTCTGTAGCACCTTCTGGTCAATCCACCCTTGAGAATAGCCCATCCTGCAAGGGAAAAGATCGCAACCGCACAGCCCCCGCAGAAGGAACAACTGCCTGCTCTCGGGACAGTGCAGTAGATCGAAAACAATCCACTGCCTGCTGACATCCCTCCTCCAGCGATCCATGGGATCAATCTCTCAAGTATCTTAAAACCCTTCTGCCTTATCCCCTCCATAAAGACCTCCTTGAGAAAGAACGAAACGGGCAGGCATAAAAACAGTACCTGCCCGTTTTTATCCATTCTATGCGGTCTTCTCAGACCTTCTTCTCATGACGATATAGATCACACCGGCAGATATCACAGGTGTGGCTATCAGTATCTGCTCTGTAAGGGTAATCCCCACCATGAAGTATGCCAGCCAGTAGACCGGTAGGAGTGCTCCTCTTACAAGACCCTTTACAACTGTACTATCCTTAAGCCATGTGGCAAATGAAGGGCTATAGGTATAGTAAAATTCAACGAGTCTTCTACCCACATCAAAAGAGAGAAGCACCCTGTCCCTGAACTTCCTTAGTACCTTCACATGGGGATCACTGTATGAGCCGTATACAGCAGTTGCAATGAAGCAACCACCTTCCTTGGTCTGCACCGAGTCTACAAGGTCACTGCCTGATATGTACCTGGATGTATCCACAATGCCATAGTAACTGAAGTGCTCGGTACGGAAGAGGACATAACCTTCTGTTCCGTTATCACCCACTCTTATGGAGAGTATCCTTTCTGGATCAAGTAGATTCCAGTCTGTCCCATCCTGCGATGTTATTATCTTTATCCTTTCTTTGCTGATACTGGTTCCTCTGTAAGGTATCTTTACAACCACTCCATCACCGGGGAAACTGCTAATCTCCTCTCCAGAGGCATTGAATGCCCTCATCGAAAAAACATCACCAACCACGTTGCCTATACCAAGATTGGATAGATCCTTAACTATCCTCTCATCTGCGAGTGATATCTCTGCGGTATAGGTTGGAAATAACAACCTTGTGTATGTATCTGCACTTGCAAGGATTACAACCTTTCTTACCTCGTCGCTACCGTAATTGGATCTGAAGATGAATATCTTTTCTGTGGAAAGAAGGCTCTTTACCATCTGCATATCCTCATGATCGTGTATATTAGCCTCTGATAAAGCCTCGGTTTGTGTAAGGAGCCTTGGTGGAAGGGCTATTGTATTTAGCACCGCTGAATTCAGTATCGACAGAGACGGATTTATCTTTGTTGCATAGAGTATGTCGGATACATTCTCCGTAACCACTCCATCCGCATCTATCTTCATGTACGGCATTCCGAGTTCAACTATGCCCTCCTCAACGAGTCTTTTTGTGGGCAGGGTAGTAACGGTCTTGACATTCCCTGTCCCGAGGAGGCCATCTGGTGAGAGAATGGCACTAAATGAGCCGTCCTGCTTCTTACTATGGCAATCCGCACACTGAAGTGATGCAGTGGCACTCCTTGTGTTATGAGACATCACATATTCATTGGATTCTATCCAGACCATTACACAATCGGGGTTATTAAAACCCTTTTTCATAAGGAGTCTGTCGTATGCCTTTTTAAGGGCGATGTATCCTTCGTAACTGTCTGGTTCACCAAAACGCCACGAACCGTGAGACATCCTTGCGGATACACTGACACCAAAGGACTCTCCACTTACTGGATCCACTATTACACCTATATCTTTACCCTCATCATCCCTTGCAAGCATGAACACACTGTTTCGTTCTGTCCTGTTCAGTATGTATCCGCTGTTTCTGTCCTTCCAGTAGTACCGTATCCTGGGATTGTAGGGTATAATCTGTAGCCCACCCTTTGGACCTATACGGTAGCGATACATAATCTGTATGGGTTTACCCCGTCTGTCCTTCTTGCCGGTTATATGACATGCCTGGCATGAGATGGAATCCAGATGTGCCTTGACTATCCTTGGGAGTGAGTCCTTTGGATACCCCTTGAGGTCCCCCTTTGCCCTCCATCTCTCAGTATGGGCAGAGAGCATATCGCTATGACCCGATGGGATGGCAGGATTTGGTGCATCATTATGGCAGTACTCGCACGATCTTGCATTGGGTCTATAATCGAGATAGTTTGCACAGTCCATATCAGAGTTTCCTTTGAGAATGTTATGGTCTGCATCAAGGTCTGTGCTCTGCCATGTTGGTCTGAAATAAAGCCTTGAATGGCAAGCATTACAGTTGTCTATCTTCTTTGTAACGCCGTTCTCTGTCCAGGGTTTGCCCTTGTGAATGTCATACTTGTAGTTTTCATCTATAAGGATGCCATCTTCGTCATAGGTAGGTTCTGCATCATCTCCGAAGCCGTAAAACCCTCTTCTACCAGGGCTTGTTCTGTGACACAGCATACAGTTATCATTATCGGGAAAACGAAGCATAGGGATGGCTATCTTTCTATCTCCATCGAAGGCTGATTCATTCCAGTCGAGTATGGGCTCTCCGTCATCGTTCAGTACAAGGCTGTAGAGGGGTTTTGTCCTGGTATGTACATTGTGTTCTCCATTCAAGGTACGTCTGAATGTTACAGCTGACTCGTCCTTTGAGTTGTCATCCGTTGTGTTGAGGTTTATAAATTCCAGTATGGCTGTACCCATAAAACGGAAAAAACCCTGCCCTGCAAGATAGGTCCTCCTCAGTGTTCTGAAGTGATCCAGGGCACTGCTTGTACCACTACCTAAAAGTTGTGGATCGAACTTCTTGAGCCTGCTCAGATCCACATGACACATAAGACAATCTGCCTCTGCAACGCCACTTTTCCTCCAGTCCCACAGGGATACAACATCAGACCCTGCTGGTTCATTGGAATCTGTTGTACCCCTGTTGTAGTAGTCACCATCAAGGTATGGTATTGTTGTTGGGTCTCTCCTGTCGTACCTTATGCCTTCCCTATCCCTTTCCATCCATCCACCACCTGGGTGACAACCACTACAACGAAGTACCCATCCAGGTGAACCCCTATCCGCAAACCTATCTTCGGTTGTATTGACCTTCTTTGCGAGTACCTCTGGATTGTTACCTCCCATGCAGGCGTAACCACCAAAATAGCCTGGAGAGACGAGATGGGGTAGCTTGCGTACCTTTCCAAACCAATCCCTTGCCTCGTTCCTTCCCATCTCGAAGTGATAGGCATGGGTTATGGAGTCATAGTTGTGGCAACCACTGCCCTCGTTGTTACCACAACTTTTTCTCGATGAATAGGGACGCCCACTTGTAAGTACATGCTCTCCATCCTCATCGAGAAGTGGTATAGGCGGATGTACTACCACCTCTTCTTTAGCCATCACCCTGTACGGCAGAAAGATGAGAATTGAGAAAAAAGAAACGACCAAAAACCACATGAAACACATAATGCCAACAGGTTCTCTATCCCTTATCATCTCTATCAAACCTCCTTTCTTCTGAAAGATGGACCGGCAATCATTGATATAGTATGAAATACACTCTATCGCATCAGCCATACTTCACCGCGAATTCAATTATGCCGTTGGTGCAGACCTCTTACTTTTAAGGTCTTTCCATCGAATCGTGGAAAAACCTTCGGTATTCGGATGTAGTCCTTTTCCGTACATGTATTCTTCAGGGCTTATCCTTTTCAGGAGTTTTACCCCTCTTAAGCCTTTCTTTTTCTTCACCATTCCCATGCGACCCGCTATTTGAAAGGCTGTAACAGGATCTTTACTCTCTATAAATTTCGTTATCTCATGGCAATTCCCCGCACCTACATGCCCACACTCCAGTATTACCTTGAAGAACATAGACGCCTCCTTTCTAAAGGAATGTGCAGTTATACGATACCCTCTACCGAGGGACTGACGGTTGTGTAGAGAAAGATTATTCTGGGATTAAAATATCCTGGGAGGTTTGTCAGGTGGGTCTGAGATGTTGTTATTGTAAGGATTGAAGATATCCCTCATCCTGCTGGATAGTAAGAGATGTGGAATGAGTTTCGATCCTATATAAGATAGAAAAGGCATCTCTACAGAATAAAAGGAATAGTGATGGTCACAGCCACACTTTATTTGTGAATCCTTATGCGCAGATTCATCCACCCCATGGTGTGGACATCTGTGTGGACAGCCATCCATCAAAAGACACATATCCGTATCTTTATGGATATGTTCAACACTATCTGCAACACCGTATCTGTAGATGGTATTGTACAGAATACCCCACTGGATGATTACAGCACAGAATAAAACACTTATGGTATAGAATGCATTCTTTCTATTAGAATAGATCATGCCCTTTAAGATTTACCTAAAAACTTTATATCTGGATACACCACTGTAGACAACACAACAGAATGGCACCTTTCCTGCCACTGTGTGCCATGGATATACTACCCCATCAGTGTTACAAGGGTAATATTATCCGCTTCTTTTGCCTTGCTCGGGTTGATAAGCGAAGGATATCAAACAGAGGCAGGTGGTTTAAAGACGGCAGATATAAAGGGATCTATGTAGAGAAAGGAATCCTCTGATTTGAAGGTCACAGAATTGTTCCAGGTGTATATATTCACAGAACTTACAACAAGCGGTATCTCATTGATCGAGTTGACATAACCGTGGGAATCCTTACCTGTATCACACATAAAAAAGGTGGTACATCCATGGTTTTTGTCTTCATCCATCGAATCACCGTGGAGGCATCTTACGGTATTTGAATCAGTGGATTTTTTAATCTTACACATGGTCATATTATCGCATCTGTCCATGGAGAGCGGACACATTTGCCCTCCTGCCACACCATATGTTAAAGGCTTGAATACTGGTGTGATGAATAAAAGGATTGTGAGAAGTATGGTTACCTTTCTAAGCGCCATCACTGTTCTTATATTTTATGCCCAAAAGTCGCCTCTGTGTCAAGGGTAAAATTTGATGTGTTCTTACAGGGGAAAAAACCTCTGTTCCGGAGGAATGGTTTTTTTGTGTGCCATCCCATTGGGTCAGTTTAGGATTTTATATACTCATTCCACCATGGCATAGACGAGCCCGTTTTTCTTCCATACCTTTACTGCCCTGTTCCCGAAGAACAGCTGATAATCCTTTGTCTCCTGTATATCGAAATCGACCCTATCAGGGTCTATAACAAAGACCGAGACCTTTTCGTTTTTACTGTTATTGTAGAACAGATACGCCACTTCATTACTACCGAGGCTACATTTCCTTCCGCCCATGAGTTTGAGCCCCTTTATATCGGGTGGTGATACCTGGTAGCTCAACCTATCCCTGAACCAAGCGGATATATCCATCGTATCCTCTACCCTGAATTCCATGGGGAAGTCTGACAGATGGCTTTTAATCGCAAGTCTGCCTATCTCTTCGACACTGTGGAAATCCCTTGAAGGATAGAAGATAACAAGAAAAAGAATCACCGCTACCACACTGACTGGGACTGCTATCCTGTAGAGGATATTTAGGAATGGGTAATCTTTCTTTACAGACCCTACCTCATTGAGATCGAGTTCTATTCTCCTTACAAGACCATCAGGGATGGGGGCTTCCTTTTTCAATGCCTGCCCTATGAGGTCTTCGAGTGCAGAATCTATACTGTACAACCTCCTGCAGTCGGAACAATCCCTTATATGGTAGTCCACCTCTTTTTCGGATATATCCTGAAATTCCTCCCTTCTCAGAAGCCACTCCCTGAATTCATCGCATTTCATGGTCTATTTTCCTTCTATTTTGCGAATGGTGTAGAGATTAATAACCTTCATGTTCTTCTCTTCATAGAGTCTCAAAAGTTCTCTTTTAACAAAAGCCTTTGCCCTCGAAATGCTCGACATGACAGTACCTATGGGTATATTGAGTACAGAAGAGATCTCCCTGTACGATGCCCCCTGCATGTAAAAAAGAAGAAGGGGGGTTTTGTATCTCTCTGGAAGTTTATCTATAATTGCCTGGATCTCCAGGGCTTCTGTCTTTCTCAAAAAACTCTCTTCTGGATCGGCATAGCCTGAAAGGTTCCTGAGCCTTTCCATGTACATGCCAGGTGTATCTTCGATGTCCACCTCGTCTTTTCTGGCATTCTTCTCAATCTCCCGCAGATATATGTTCCTCAGGATAGAGACAAGCCATCCCTTGACCTTTTTATCATGCCTGAGTTGATGGAAGTTTTTAAAGGCAGTATACATGGTCTCCTGCACAAGGTCTTCGGCGCTATGGTTCTTACCTGTATACTTCAAAGCCAGATTGTACAGGAACTTAAGATGCGGAAAGGTCAATTCCCTGAATCTCTTTTTATCACGTCCTCTTTTAAGGGGCATCAATTGAATCGGCCTCTCTAATGTAACCTTTGGTTGCCCTACCGCATGAGCATATCCAGGTGTTCTGCAATATCTCCTGGGATCGTTGCAGAACGGTAGCGGACTGTTCCCCTGCGGTCTATAATTACAATGGTTGGTGTTCCCTGCACACCGTACAGACGTGTAACAGTACTGCCCTTATCAAAGGCAACCGGGTAATGGATGGCGTACTTTTTCATGTACCTCCGTACCTTATTGACCGAATCGTTAACACCTACATTTATGGCGATAAATTCTAATCCCTTTGGTTTGAACTTGGAGTATATCTCCTTGAGCCTCGGTATCTCCTCCTTACATACCGGACACCATGTAGCCCAGAAGACAACAAAAAGTGGCGCCCTGCCACGGATATCGCTGTATCTTATCTCCCCATTGTCCATGGTCTTGAGGGTAAAATCTGGGGCACTATCCTCCACGTCCACTGCACCTGCTGTCACAGGCAGTAACAAAAGAAATAACACTATAATCCTCGTATAAGTCCCCTTTCTCACCATAACCTCCTCAATCATCCATACTATCAGACTATCAATTCCCCCATCTTTATAAGAAAATACTCACCCAGTGCTATCATGAAGAATCCCATTACCTTTTTGAGCCTCAACATCCATTCTCCACTCCTTGGAAGGGTAGCGAGTATACCAGAAAAGGTACCCACAAGAACAAGGAGTGTACCGAGCCCGAGTGAGAAGAAGAAAAGCAGTGCCCCTCCAAATGGTACATTCTGCGTTGTTGCCACATAGGCAAGGAGCACACCAAGCACAGGGGCTGTACACGGTGCAGCGACAAAACCAGATGCCATACCTATAAGAAAAGCACCTGCCACTCCCCTCCCCTGTGTCGCACCAGCCCTGCCACCAAGGACAGGTATGGGGATTACATCGAGCATGGCGAGTCCGCACGCTATGATAATATTTGCCACTATGAAATAGGCATAGGGATTTGTACTCACCTCACCAAAAAAGCGTCCTGTAAGGGCTGCAAATATACCGAGCGATGAATATACAACCGCCATGCCAAACACATAGGCAAGGGAGAGGACAAATCCCCTGAGTTTTGAACCACCTATATTACCCGCGCATACAAAGCTCGCTGTAATGGGTATCATGGGATATACGCATGGTGTAAAACTCGTAAGCACTCCTCCAACAAAGGCAGAAATAAAGGATAACAACATGGAAGACTCGATGTAGACTTCCATGTTGTTGACAAAGGCTTCCATCCTTTTGAACTATCCTTATGTTCGCTGGTTCAGTGTTCGTGTGCCATTGTAGGCACCTTTCCTTTCTCCCTTGTAAGGAGCCTCTTGGCAAGGAGTTTATCCTCCCTGAGTGCCTCTTCCTGTATCTCATCCATGCTCACGCCCTCGACCGTTATGGTATCTATCTCGATATAGTGGGCAAGGGGATAGAGCCAGCCTGTTATGGTAGCCTTTTTCTTTTCGAGGAGTTTGTGTGCCCTGATTATATCGTGTCCTTTCTCGTTATCCACTATAGACCAGAGTGTTCCGTCCTGTGCCTTAAAACCTATGGCATGATGAGCGTAGAGATTGCACTGGGCATTGGCACCACTCATCTTCTTAAGGCTACAGCCGATACAGACGAGTTCCCCTGTGATGGTTATCTTGTCCAGCCCCTTGTTCTTGTCCCATCCTCCTGCCCATACCATGGTCGATGCAAGAAGGACCACCACGATGGTTAGTATCCCTTTCCTGAACATCTATTACCCTCCTTCTTTGATTTTATTCAGGTAAAGCCCCCCACCCACAGAGTGGGACCTCACTAAAACCCTTTTCAAAAAACCTGGGCTCAAGGTCTCTTAGAAAGGGAAAGGTCTCCTCTCCTCCCCTCTCCCTCCTCTGGAACCAGCCTTCTTTGATGAGCCATTACCTTTTGTTATTATAGATACGGATCAGGTACGATTTATTCCATACGGGCTTGAGGTGTACAGTCTTTTCGGTAGATACCCTCACATAGGTCTTTCCGGGATACGCACCTCCTCTCTAAAAAGAAGATAAAAGGAATTCTCTGTTATATCCAATGCCTCCTTTATGTCCTCTGAGTTGGTATCCTCCAGTGCGGAGTGAAAGAAGCGGTTGTAGAACTCGTCTGGATACACCCATACCTCAAGCACTATCTTCTTTCCTTTTGCACCATCAACAGGATATTCGAAGCCAAACTCCCCACCCGGGGGGATACGGGTATCGAAGAGTTCCTCTGTAAGGTCCAGTGTAACCTTTCTCCCCACGAACGACTCCCTGAGTGTGCCACCAACCACCGTTCCACTGCCATCCACCACAAAACCCCTTACAACAACGAGGGGTGTTACATAGGTAGGAAAGTTGTGCCCCACACCGGTATTCTTGATCAGGAGTGTTATCTTCTCCTTCCCTCCTCTTACCTCAAAGTCCACACCATTTCTTACCATCTCTGGATCGTGTATACCCCTGAACAGGTGCCTTCTATCTGGCATGTGACAGTGCTGACAGGTTATGTTATTCTTTCCATAGGGACTTTCCTTCCATTCCCTGTATGTGTTGACGAGCACCTTGCCATTAAGCTCGTATCCTCCATCCAGCTGATGACACACCCTGCAGAACTCGGCACTTGAGAAAAAATCCTTTACTGTGAAGGGATGTCCCCCTTCCCTATCACCCGAAGGTACAGGACCATATATCCTGCCCTTCCTTACATGGCAGATGACACAGGATATTCCAGAATGCTTGAGCCTCCTGTCGAATGAATCGTTCCGTACATACCCATCACCCCGTCTTACCATTTCGTTCTGTTCCACTGCTGGGGCATGGCAGTAGTAACAGGAAAGTGCATAATCAGGGTACTCTTCTGGCTTTAACTGGCTCAGGAGCCCTGGACCAACGCTTCTTCGATGTAGTGAGCCTATCCAGTCCGTGTACTGTCTTTTATGACATTCACCGCAGTTCTCTGGATAGGGGGTTTTTTCCCCTATGCTCAGGGGTCTTGACCAGTATTCAAAAAGGGTTATGTCATCTGCCACAACATAACCAGGCACAAGGAATAAGACCATCCAGAGAAGGACTACATCCCGCATGGATGCTTCATGGCACATGGATTACCCGCACATGGATTCTTTGCACACGGATGTTTAGCACATGGGTGTTTCATCCCGCATGGATGTTTCATGCCACAGGGATGCTTCATACCACAGGGATGGACCCCGTGTGTTTTCATCTTTATATAGAGGGAAAGGGCTGTGAGCTTCTGATGGTTCCAGCTCAGGGGCTTACCCTTCATGGGGTTTGTGATACAGAAGTTTATCATCTGATCGAGTGTGAGTATATCACCTGCCATCTTTATGTACTTAGGGAAGGGCTCTTGTTTAAGCCCCCTGCCATTCGGATGGCATGTGGAGCACGATACACCAGCACTACCGAGTGATGGATCCTTCCACAGCCTTTCAGCCTCCTTCATCGCCTTTTCCATATCCTTCAAGGGATACTTCCTTATCTTCTTCACCTTCATCCCGCATGGATTCTTGCCACATGGATGATTTTCTCCTGCCCTCACCTCATAGGGGCTCAGAAGTATACAAAGAACAAACACAGACGCAAGTATCAGCATCTTCCTTGCACTCATCATCTACCTCCTTTTGGTTTTCATAGTTTCGTCTTTTGTTACACCATCCTTCGCAAGAGAGGGATTTGAACTCCCGGGATGAACCCTCAAAAGGGAAGACCACTGTTAGCCACACAGTGGCTCACCTCCCCACAGACTCTTTTTCTGCAATCAAACCCTATGAAAAGGCTCAGCCTTCGGTTTTCGTTTCACCTTTAGAATCTATACTCAACCGTAAGCTCCATCTTTGATGCCACATCCCTGTATCTATAGATCCTCCCCGGGAAGAAGACCCCGCCCCTGAGACCGATATTCACCGTATCGTTCACAGTGTAGTAAATGTCTCCGTCCATCTCATATCCCACATCCCTTGTCATGGACGATGACAGAGGAGAGCCATCCCCGAGTGGACCAGAACCCTCCTTCTGGCACCTTGTAGCCATCAAATAGGTGTAGGAGCCACCTATCTTAAGACCACGGATGCTATATCCGAGACGAAACCCCAACCATGTAATATTGGCGAAACCAGAGCCCCTGCCTGTGTCAGCCGATCTTCCATCGTATCCATGGATATCATCACTGAAAAGGTACGTATAATGGAAGCCTGTCTCATCTATAAAGAAGTTCTGAAAATTCCTGAGTACACCATCCGATGGGTTGTTATCCCCACTGCCGTACCCAAATGCGATTCCACCGCTGAGGTGGTTGTAACTGTAGGTGCCATCGAGATAGAGCATAAGAGCCTCTATATCAGCCCTCCTGTCAGGTGGACTGCCCTCCATCCCCTTTGGTGTTCGACCACCGAGGTAGTTGAATTCAAATTTAAGGAGGAGATTCCTTAAGACCACACCAGAGCCAGAAAGCCCTGCAAGCATATGCTCGGTGTGTTTCTTCTCCTCTGTGGTATCGAACTTACGGATAAGATAGAATTGTAGATTCCCTCCTTCAGAAAGGGAGGTATTCATCACCACGCCAAAGGCATCCAGGTCCTGGTCATCCCCTGTGCCACCACCCAGTATCCTTCTTGTTGTGGGGACATCTCCAGCCTGACTATCCCCTTCTGCACCCTTGACCCACACCAATACGATATCAAAGCGCCCAAAATCCCATCCCACCTTGAACATATCCCGTATGATATTGGATGCTATACCATGACCGACTCTGGCAGGCTGTCTACCTATACGAAGGATGAAATGGTTCCTGTAGTCGAGATAGAGGTACCTTACCCCTACATCTATCTGTCTATTCTTGCCAGGATCGTCATTCCCGAGCACAACACCATCATTGAAGTCATCACCGGCAAGGTCCAGTCCAGCAACACCCGACCAGTTATCCCTCCCTGCCCTGAGTATGATATAACTCCGCAGGTCTACAAAGTCATTACGGTTGTCCTTTCTGTCTCCCTTGTTGAGATCGAGATTGTTATACGAATTGCCCCTTATCCTTATTCTACCCTCGATCGAAAGACTATCCACTATCGCCTCAAGCCTTGTAACCCTTGCCTCAAGGTTATCCATCCTGTCATCTGCCAGGAGAGTACCGGGCAAACCCCATATATGGAGACCTAAAAGGAGCAGAAGGAAAAACCCTCCCTTAGTTACATCTATGAGCATCAGTATCTTTTATAAGCCTCTTCAGTATCTTCTTTCTGCTCCTCAAATAGGGGTCCTGCCTCTCCATGCTCTTACCATTCATGAAGGTCTTTCTGTCTATAACCTCTATGGATTTTATAGATGTAAACCTCTCCCTGTTTTTGAGTCTCGGTAGGCTCTTGAGTCTGTCGATTATGGTTATCAGGTCTTTTGCTGCAAAATACCTGACCACATCATAACGATTACCCGCACCAACATGACCACATTCAAGTAGTATCCTAAAATACTTCATCTGTTGTTCACCGTCCTGTGTTTTGTAAAATACCTTCTGGCTTCATCCACCAGATCCTCTGTTATCTCTCTACATCCCTTTTCCATGGCGAGCTCCATGATGGTTTTTCTGACCATGGCTCTTACAAAATCAGGCACCCTTTCTATCCGTTTTACAGCACCTTCGCTCCACTCCATATCCTCGAATGCCATATCTGTTTTATCCACCACCTCGTTGAACTCACGATTAGTTATGAGGACGTTTGTGGTTGCCATCCTCAGGATATTTTCACTTGTATTGCCTATGGATGAGAGTGGTGTTTTGTGGAGACCAAAACGCCCTACAGTTATGATGAAGGGAGTGGAGGTATTCTGGGCGGCCTTGAGCATTTCATTGAATGCCTTCCCAGCCAATAGGGTCGTTTTGATCTCCACGCCTTGCCTTTCTGCGATACTATGGGCTATATCGAGATAGGACTGATACAGGCTTGCAAGCCCTCTGTCTATAACCTCATCATGGAGTTGTTCCTGTTCCTTGAACCTGAATACAGATGATGCATCGTCTGTCAATACCTCTGCTATATTCCTGAATGCGATCTTATGGAAATAGGGATCGTACACACTTATAGCCTCAACATCACATCCAGATACCTTCTTAAGCCCGATGGCACACATAAGGGCACCGTATGAGTATCTACTCCCATCTATTCCCACCATTATCCTCCCACCTGTAAAGCCTTCCTTTACAATGAGTACATCCTTTCTTACCTGCCTTACCACACGTTCGCATACACCACCGATAATGCTGTACTCAACCTCTCCAAGGCCCATCCCACCCATAACCAGTAGGTCATAATCACCTTCCTCAATCTCCCTTATAATCTCCACATAGTTTCTCCCCTCCCTGCTCCTGCACCTGCAGACCACACCCTCTTTCTCAGCCATAACTCTAAACCCATCGAGGTAGGAACACGATATGAGACCCAGTCCCTTTTCTATGAGGTCCATGTGTATGTCACGCTGTCTTTTCAGAATAGCCTCTGATCGATAACGTTCTGGAAGACCTGTCTCAAGGTCCATGAATCTCGACTCATGCAGTCGTGCTGCATATACGTGCAGACCGGTCACCTCCGCATTAAAAAAACTACCGAGCCTTATGGCTATATCCATTCCATAACGGGAATATCTGGAATTGTCCAAACAAACGAGTATCCTCTTGTACATCTATTGCCTCCTCCATAACCTCCAGTTCTCAAGAGACCCTGATGGGGTCTTATGCAGGTATTCAGGGTAGTACCCTTTCTAAAGGGGCAGGCTCAATCTCCTCTATCTATACCTCCTTACAAGCCAGAACTCACCGAGCCCGGTCAGTATCACGCCCAGAAGGGCATAGACATACACCTTAACAGGTGTGGCAGACTCCAGGAACACATAGTGCCATGATGAAAGGCTCATTATAAGATCGTGTTCACCGTTGGACCCATCCCACGCATTTACAGCTATCGGTATGAACCTTCCACTCACAAACTGTATATCCTTTCTGTCCTCTGTTATAAGGGGTCTCTTCATTACCACACTCCACCGTCCCTTCTTCCAGATAGCCTTTGACTGTACCTGCTGGCTATCTGGGTCCTGCACCTTGAGAGGTTGCTGTGGTCCCCTGGCATTCACCTCCTCTACAGCGGGCTTCCCCTGGTTGTGGAGGTCGGACTTCCATATCCAGAGATTTACGGGATTACTCGGGTCTCCCCTCAAAAAGTGTGGCTTCTTTGTGCCCTCTGGTATCTTTACAGGGAACTGGAGTGCAACAGAGTCCCTGAAGGTCTCAAGCTCCCGTGGTACCATCTCAAAGGGGTTGACATAGGAGTTGTACGCACCGACTCTGCTTATCTCCCTGGCATCGAACTCCCTGTCCTCTATGTGTACCACGTCCTTGAACGGGTCGTCCCATTCCACAAGGAAGCCTATCTCCTTTTCGTTATAGAGTGCCCTGAGTGTTACGAGTTCTATACTTGGATTCTGCCACCTTGGCGCAAATATCACCTGTCCTGCCATACGGACATCCATTGGTTCTGCCTCCTGCCATTCAGGGCTCTCTGGATCGAGGGGTATCTCCCCCTCGATGAATTTCACCTTCAGGACGGTGTGTTCTGTTGGTCTATGTTGAAGGGATTTTATGAAATTGGCGAGGTACCATCTCTCCTCTTCTGTAAGGGAATCCACAAAGGATGGCATGGGGGTGCCGTTTATCCCTGTGGAAAAACGCATGTATATGTCCTCCACATCTGTTCCACCCTTTATCTTCCATGAATGGGTGAGGTTCCTTATACGTATGGGGAAACCCCAGTCATCCGTTCTGTCGAATGCCTTCTGCCCATCCCCTCTTCCGAGTTCACCATGACACTCCCAGCACTTTGCCTTCTTGAATACCTCTCTACCCTTGGCAATCGTCTCCTCGTTGTAGGGTGGTCTTGTAGCTGGCAGACTCACGACCTTGTCAGATGGGTCGAATTCAGGATTGGAAAATTCCGGGGCAAGGGTCTTGATATAGTATATAACCTGCCACCTCTCTTCCTCTGTGAGACCGTTCTTTATAAGTTCGTTGTCGAATCCCTGCATGGGTGTTCCAGGCAGTCCCCTGCTTATGGTCCTGAAAAGGTCCTCATCCGTTGGCAACTCACCGCTCTGGGTGGTGCGAAACTTGAATATACCGAGTGTAAAATCCCTTGGCCTGGGGTCCATAAAATCCGCAGCAGGACCATTACCGTCACCGAGGAGCCCGTGACAGAAACTACACCTCTTGAAGTATATCACCCTCCCTTTCTCAATAGCCTCCTCTGTTACAGGTGGCCTTGGTTTTGTAGGCTTGTCACCAGCCCATGTGTTGTACGCCACAGTGCACAGGAAAAGTACCGTTATGACCGTCCTTGTGGTTGTAGACGTATACCTCATACTCCAGAATCCACCTCGTCCTTTATTCTTTTTCTGCCTCGTGTTTTTCAGGTATCCTGGGGGTCTTCTGCGCAAGGTCGTACTCAGCCATGATTATCTTCCACATCTCCTCCTCTGTGAGATTGAGCCTCCACATGGGCATGGCTGAATCCCATGGGGTCGCCTCAATGGGTAGACCAGGTCCCCCATTGGATACCCTCCAGAAGGTATAACCCTCCACTATGGTCTCGATGGTGCCGTTATCAGTGAAGTTTATCGGTCTGAGTTTGAATCCGTCTGCCATCGGTCCATCCCCACCCACACTGTCACCATGACAGGGTCTACAGTTCATGGCATAGAGGGCTCTGCCCTCAAAGAGATTCTTCTCCCTGAGGGCAGACCTTGCGGTCTCCCTGTCCACCCTGCCTGTTCTAAGTTCTTCCAGAAACCTCTTTACAGGTTCTGTGGGAATGAAGGAGAGTATATGTACATCAGGGTTCTCCTCCCTCCACCTCTCTATATCAGCCATGACCTGGGGGATGAACCCCACCTCGCCACTTTTTGCCTGCTCTATGAACTCCTCTATCTCCTCATCCGTTGGGTTCTCTACCGGGTTTTTAAGTGCCTCCATCTTCTTGGGGAAGTTACTCGATGGGTGCTGAATCCTCAAAGAGACAGGGGCGCTTATCTTGGGTATACTTATATCGTATATCTGCCATCCCACAACAAGGGGAACTATAGCAAGCACAACACCCCTCGGAACAGTACCGTACTCGCCCTTAAGGAACCTCCTTACAGGATAGAGAAAATCCTCAAGCCCATCCTCAGAAAAGGTGATGTAGAGAAACATGGCAACCACAGCCAGTACCATGTACATGAACATCAATGTACCTGGCACAGGCAGTGGAAAGGGCATCCCTGTTATCTTCCTTGATATGAACGGTATCGACCACTTTATGAGCCCATAGATGATGATGAAGGATACAAGAGAGGTCCAAAAAAATCCTATCCTGAATCTACCCACCTCTACCTCCTGTGGTGTTTTATCCATTACTTACTCACCCATCCTGTCCGAGGATGAAAGACAGGATGGATGAAACCCCGATAAGCCACACCCCTTTGAACCCTCAAGTGGTGAGCCCAGGTCAACCCTTTTAAGAGGCTCCCGATTATATCCTCAAGGTCCATCCCTTAGTCCACACCTTAAAAGTCTTTTGTGTTTAAGGGATGGGATCCCCTCAGGATGTGAAACCACACGGTCTTTGAGGCTGGGGCATCAGTCCTTCTCACCTTTCTGAAGGAGCAAGAAGGCAAGAAGGTCCTGGTACTCCTTTACAGTAAGTGCCTCTATGAGCTCTTCTGGCATTATGCTCTTGTTCTTATCTATTACGAGTTCCTTTATCTCGCTCTTCTGTATCCTTACTATGGACTCTGGATCGAGTGCTATCTCCACGTACTCATCTGTCTCCTTTACCTTTACACCCGAGACCTTCCTTCCCTCCTCATCGTACATCTCCTTGCCGTCCTTCTTAATGACCGTGTAGGTCTCATACCCTGGTGTAAAGGATGCGGCAGGCTGGAGTATGGACTCTGAGATGTACTTTATCCCTTTCTTTGCGATGGCGCTCAGGTCTGGACCTATCCTTCCACCCTCACCTCTTATTGCATGACACTCGTTACATCCAGCACTCTCAAAGAACACCATCTCTCCGTTGCCGGGGTCTCCTCCACCTGCTGCAGAAGCTGCCTTTATCCTGTCATAGAACTTTTTGGAGACCTCGGTGGGGTTGTTCAGTGCCTCTATATCCACATCCCCACCCTGACTCTGAAGATAGGACACAACAGCCTTTATCTCATCCAGGGTAAGGGATATGGGTGGTGCGTACACAACAGCCATCTCATCCTTGTAACCCTCCACAATATAGGCACTCGGATTGGCAAGGGATTCTACGAGATAGTCTGTTGCTGTATACTCCATACCTGTCTCCTCGCTCCTTTCCTTTGCCCGCTCCACTGCCCTGAGTCCTATGGGTAAGGGGAACTTCTCCCCCCATACACCGAGGTTTGGACACCTAACAGCACTGCCCCTCTCACCAAGACTGTGACAGGTAAAACACCTCCCCTTTCCCCAGAATATAGCCTCTCCACCCTCTGGACTTATCTCCACACTACCTGTAGCCTTCTTCTCACCACCTGTGAGCCTGGTTATGGCATGTCCAACCCACAGGAATGTTACAAGAACAACAAGGAGAAAGACAAAAACCTTTCCGACAACCTCTGTCATGTCCTTTCCCTCTCCTTCAGGTATAGTTCTTCCATGTATTCAGCCTTCTCCATCTCTTTTTCCTTCTCCTTTTTATGCGAGAATATACCGCTGAGCCAGAACATGAATGCAACACCTGTGAGGAAGAGAAGCACACAGAGGCTCACCATCTGCGTCATGGTGTAGTTGCTCGGTGTGTACGACCACATGGATGTATCCCGCATGATGCCGAATATATGCCAGTCGCTCCTGAGCCCTGATCTTATGAATCCCATAAGCCCCATGTTCATTGTTATGACGATGGTAAGGAGTAAGAGTGCGTACTGGCTTCGTACGGTCATCCTTCCCCACCTAAGGGAGCCTATCTCCCTGGCACCCCTGAAAAGAAATATATCTATCGTCGTCACAAGGACTATACAGCTTATGAGCTGAAGGAACTGGCTTACGGCTATATTCCTGAGAAATGGTGATGCCTTCTCCATCACCACAAATCCATAGACACCGAGAAATACAACCACGCTGAATGCGGTAAATCCGAGGTATAGGGCTTGGGCAAGTATGCCCCTGTCCCTGAGTGTTAGCCCCACCGCAATCACTGCCATGACACACTCTGCAAGGAGAAGGTAGCCCACTGTCCTGAAGTAATGGGCACGATCCACAGGGAGGTCGAGCACCTTGGGATCGAGACCGAGAAGATATATGGCATACTGCCCGACTATACCTACTGCAACAAGCCCGGCAATGGAAATGACTATCCTGGGAAGACTCCCCTGCTGGGTTATGGGCACCCTTTCGGATTTGTTTCCCCTCCTGTAGAGAAGAAAACTGAAGAACGTGGACAGGATGATGAGGTTTACGACCGCATTCTTTGCCGGCATGAGCCCGAGGAACTTTAGTGTTGGATGGTACTGGCTACCTCCCATCTGGGATACCTCCCTGCCTGTGAGGGGGAGGTTGTGTGGTGTGAGCCAGATGGCAAAGGATATCACTATGGCTGCAAGGATGTACTTTATATACCCGTAATACCTCTCTGCACCTGGTATCCTTGTCATCCCGCACCACAGATAGTAGTTGCTTATAAGAAAGAGTGAGCCCACGAGCATAGCCTGTATGATAAATGTCCATGAGAAATCCCCTCCCATCATGTTGTTACCCATGACAGCGCTCGTGGAGTACACCTCTCTGCCAAGGTAGTAACCTGCAAAGGGAAGGGGGATGAGCCCTATGATGGCGACGAAGTTTGCTATGTATCCCATCCAGTCGTAGTGAGCCTTTTCCTCTGGTGTGGTTGCACCGATGAACTTGATAGCTGCGTATGCACCTGCAACGAACCCGCCAAAGGCGAGATTGCCGAGCATACGGTGTATGGCAATAGGGGTGGCAAGTATGTTCTCGAACACCTGCCAGGATGTACCTACCATATCGCCCCTTTCGTTGACACCCGCAGGGCTCATCATGAATCCAGCCCAGCTGTTAGCCAACTGCATTATGGCTGTACCGAACACATTGAGGAGTATGCCTATAAATATGTGGACACTCTTCCTGTCTTTTATGAGTATAAGCCCAGCACTTATGGGAAGGAAGTACAGGACCGTCATAAAAACTCTCGTATCTGTTCTCATCTCCGGTCCTATACCACCGAGGAAGAATAGCACCGTAAAGACAAGCCCCACTGTGCCAGCCCCCTTCAGCACCCACTGTATCCTCCTGTTGAAGGTACCACCACCCTTGAGCCACTCCCATCCATAGTAGTAGAGGTAAAGGCAGAAGGTCTCCCCGAAGAACATAATCGCATAGATGAAAAACACGTTCTTAAACAACCCTGCCATGTAGCCCATGAAGGTGGGATAGAGTGTGAAAAGGGCAAAGGCAAGAAGACCTCCAAAGGCAGCGGTAGTGGCGTAGGCAACACTGAGAAGGCTTGTAAATTCGTAGGCGAGGCGGTCGAACTTTTTATCCCCGCTTTTCCATCCCACTATCTCTATTATCACAGCAAAGATGGGCACACCCAGCACGAATGCACCGAAGAAAAGATGCATCTGGGCAAGAAACCAGACAACCTTCCTCGAATCCAGGTCCATGAACTGTCTGTACTCGTTCACCTCAAGGGCATGTGCAGTGGATGGAATGGCTACAGCACATGCAAGGAGTACGAAGGCCAACACAATGTACATTGAAGGTCTGTACCGGCAAGGGGTTTTTCTGTCATCTACCATCATCTTCACTCCGGCGAAGTTGTTTTTATCTTATAGGATACGCTCACACTGGTTTTTATTTCATCATTCCAGGGTGGAAAGGCTTTTTTGATATCACCACACCGAGCGATCTACACCACAACCCTCCATGAACAGGGGTCTTCCCTATCACGTGTTCTCATAGGGTGAAGCTTTGAGGTTACAGCACAAGCCTATACCCAGACTTCCCCTAATCAGCAACGGTCCTTATAAACCTGATTACGCTTATTATCTCCTCCCTGGTCATCTCTCTTTCTATGTTGCACGAACGACATATATCG
>WGFF01000221.1 GCA_015492355.1 Deltaproteobacteria bacterium | reverse complement strand
GCCACCTCCTTTGCAAGGTTGATGGAGTCCATCTTCTCTATGGCGTACACCTTAGATGCACCTGCCCTGAGGGCCATAAACCCGAGTATACCCAGCCCTGCCCCAAGGTCCAGAACCACATCGCCCTCCCTTACAGCCCTGTCTATAGCCCTGCGATACCCCTCCATACGCACACGGTCAGCCATCATGTCGTAGTAGTCATCGAAGAGGGTGAGTATCTTTCTGAAACGTGCCATGTCTTTTAATGAAAAGCTCCCTACCAGTCCATCAGTGTCGTTCTCGAAGGAGGAATCTTCTTTCTGAGGGTTTTTATGTACATCTCACGTTCCGCCTCTTCAGCCTTGTCCAGTACGAATCGAGCCTCCTCCTCTGTGTACTGTTTTGCCCTGAGATGGGAGAATATCTCTACCCCTTCTGCATCCACCTCTCCGAAACTCTCAACGAATCTCCTCCTTATCCTCTCCTTCTCGTCTATCTTTACCTCTCTTCTGAAGAACATCTCAAGATTCTCTCCACCTTCACCACTGAGTGGCGCTGTTGGTTCACCCAGACCTGCGGGTGGACTGTCCACTGCCATACGGAGTACATTGAGACAGACCTCGAGATTGTGCCTTGCATCCTGGTCATCAGGATTTATGAAGAGTGCCTTCTTGTATGCAATCACTGCCTTGTTGAGCTTACTCTCCCTGAAGAGTACACATCCCAGGTCATAGTAGGCATCACTCAAGAGGGTCCTGTCATCGAGGCTTATAACCCTCTCAAAGGCATTGCCAGCCTCATCAAGGTACCCTGCCATATAGAGGGAAAGACCGAGATTGAAGAGTGCACTTGTATCATCTGGCTTGAGTCTGCTTGCGTTCCTGAAACTTCTGACCGCTTCCTCGTACCTGCCCTCCCTGTAGAACCTGATGCCATCAGCAAACTCCTGGTTGTACCTCATACGTTCGCCCATGCCAGTGGTCACAAGCCATACAAGCAGGAAAAGGGATGCAACATGCAAAAAGCCACCTGTCCGTGGACGGGGATAGCCCTTGAGGTGTTCCTTTCTGACCACACCGAGGGGTGTGACACTACCGGGGATAAGAAAAAGTATGGAAAGAATGAGAAATACCCTGAACCACCTTGAGTAATGGGTGGCTCTCTCGGGTAACTTCTCCATCCTGCCGAGAGAGGTAATGGCATCAGCAAGCCCGGTAAGATCTATATTCCTGTACGTTACGTTGTAGTACCCAGCACCGGTGATTCTGGCTATCCTCTTGAGTTCATCCTCCCTGAGCCTTGTAAATATCCTCTTACCAGTTGGTGTGGTTCTGTAACCTATGATGAGACCTTCCTCAGAACGTATAGGCACTGGAAGGGGTTTTGGGGGACCAACACCAACCGTGTATATCCTCACCCCTTCATCCACAGCCCTCTGCACATAGGGATCGTATATATACCCCCCTTCGCCACCATCTGTGAACAACACCACCACCCGTTCCCTCTCCATATCTTTCATCATCTCCATGGATAGACGCACAGCCTCACCTATATCCGTACCCCCACCTTTCATCACACCCAGGTCTATCCTCTTTAAAAACTCCCCCACAGCCCGCTCATCCTTGGTAAGGGGGGAGATGGTGATAGCAGAATCACTGAAAAGCAAAAGCCCCACCCTTGTACCGTTAAGTATTTCGAGGAGATGGCTTACAGAGTCCTTTGCTATCTGGAAGCGGGTCTTGCTGTCCACCACTGCATCCATACTCCTCGAACCATCTATGGCGATGACCACATCCACACTCCTCTCCCCAACGGTTACCTCCTCTGTTCCAACGAGTGGATCCGCTATGGCAACAATGAGCAGTACCATCCCTGTGATGGTAAACGCAGGTTGTAAGAGCCTGTACTGGATCACATCCACACCCCTGAGCCAGAAACGCTCAAGCCCCTCCCTTCTCTTCCTCATCCCTGAGTAGACTATCCAGCCTATAAAAGGCAGGAGGAAAAGCGTCAGAAATACCAGAGGTCTCTCGAAGTAAAACTCCATCGTCCTTAAATCCTTCTGAACCTCATGTTGAGGAGTATGGTCTCACACATGATAAGCCCGAGTGCTGTGAGCGCTGGGAGGTGGTATACATCCCTGTAGGTGTATGATTCTCTCTCGAGCCTCTCTTTTTCGAGCCTGTCTATCTCCTCGTACACCACGAGCAGTTCCTTTGGTGACGGTATCTTGAAGTGTTCCCCGCCGGTAAGTTTCGCTATATCCCTCAGGAGGTCCACATTGACACCGTAATCACCCTGTGCCCTCTCAAGGAGATGGTCTATTGTCCTGCCTTCTTCAATGGTATAGACACGTATACCCATGGTGCGTGCTATGGATGCGGAGTCCATGGGCTGTATGTCCCCTGAATTGTTCACACCATCGCTGAGAAGTATTATGAGTCTTGACGATTCCGTACGGGAGTCCTTGAGTAGATTTATGGAGACAGCGATCGCTGTACCAATGGCTGTACCAGAGGGAAGGAGCCCGAAGTTGAGCTCATCGACAAACCCCTTGAGCAGTTCATAATCGTCTGTGAGTGGACATACCATTATGGCATCCCCTGCAAAGGCGACAAGACCTATCCTGTCCATCTTTCTTCCAGATATGAACTCCTTTGCCACCTCCTTTACCACTGCAAGCTTCGATCTCCCTGCCTTGAGGGACTTCATACTTGCAGAGGTATCTATGGCAAGCACCATCTCAAGCCCCTTCTCTCCACCCTCTGCAACACCCTCTGGCAGTTGGGGCCTTGCGCAGGCTATTATAAGGAGCACGAGTGCCACAACCCACAGATGCTCAATAACCACCTTGAGCCTGCTTGTAAGGGAGTTGTATCCCTTTACGAATACCAGGGATGAAAAGGGCAGAGAGACCTCTCCCCTTCGCTTCCACCATACAAGAAAGGGTATGGTAAGGATTAAAAGGAGTAATTCTGGATTGGCAAACCGCATATATTCAGTTCCAAGGGTAAGGAAAGGAGGAGACCTCCTCGGTAAATCTCATGCCCTGAAGTATGGGGGTATCCTTTCTTGATGTCCTGATAGGTCTTTCCCGCTGTAAAACCAGAGGGGTTCATATCCCTTCTACCGGGTCTACCAGAGTACATTCATCAAAAACTCGACACTATCCTTTTTGCCTCCTCAAGGTATTTCTGCACCTCATCGTCTGTAGGGCTATATCTTGCAAACCTCACCATGTAGCAGTCGGTAACAAAATTCTCTATCTCAGCCACCCCTCTATCCTTCTTTTTCCTTATAATATCGAGAAACTCCCTGTTCGTAAGCCCTGCCTCTGGCACAGGTGTGCCATCGAGGAGAAACCTCTTTACCACATCAGAGACGGTCCTGTAATATTCCCTGATATCATCGAAGGACTCCCTTCTTATACCCTCCAGTTCCCTGAGTGCCTTGTTCCTTGGGTCTATGGTCTCCTCTATTATGGTTCTGCTGGACCTTTTGCCCATGATATAGAGATAGACCATCCCACCTACAAGGATAAGGACCGCACCTATGCCTGCCAGCACCCTCCACTGATACGGTCCTGTAACCCTGTCCTCACCGACCAGCCCCCTTACATCCTTTATGTCGACCTCGGTCGGTGGCACGGTGGACCTGATACTTATCTTTACCGATTCAGTGAGTATCTCCTTTTCCTTACCCGATATATCGATGTAATAGACCGGAAGGGGTGGCACGGTGAGTTCTCCGGTGGTGTAGGCTGTTATTACGAACTCGAGGTGGTATTTGACCCTTCCATCCACTACCTCCCTGTCTGCTGCCTGCATACCCAGTAGTTCAAAGGGTCTGAAATCCGGTCTATCCACAGGGAGCATTATGGGTGTATCCTCGTCAGCCTCCACATCGAGGGTATAGACGATACGTTCCGCAATGTGTGCCTCCTTTTTGTCCGCCTCTGCCCTTACAACCACCTCCCCTGCATGGGATGGCTGGTACAGACTAAAAAAGAAAGCAAGGACAAAGAATAAGTATAGAACATCAACCTTCAATCTCATCCCGCCCTCTTGAGAAAGAACTCCCTTACAGGAGCGAAGTTATCGTGCCTGGGTGATGTGGATATGTCTATCCAGTCGATACCGAGGCTTTTGAACAGTGCCTCCCTGTCCCTCTGAATCTCCTTGAGTCTTGCGGCAACGTGCATCCTGAAGGCTGGGTCCATGGTATCTATGGATGTCCTTCCACCTGTCTCAAGGTCGAAGATATGGACAAAACCCGCCTCTGGTATGGTACCCTCCCTTTCGTCTGTTATGACCACTGGTACGATATCCCATCCGCTTACCGATAACCGCAGAGACTCCCCGTAGTCATCGCTCAGGAAATCGGATATCACAAATGCGATCCCCTTTTTTATCCCGGAGCCCCTGTACATCTCTATCCCGCATCCTATACTGCTACCTCTGTGGGGGGGTCTCTCTGAGAGAAGCCTTGTGATAATATCCATCAGTGCCTGTCTGCCCTTACGTGGCTTTATCATGAACTCTACCCTGTCGGTAAAGGCTATTACAGAGACAGGGTTGAGTTTTCTCACCGCTATGAGTCCCAGGAGGGTTACAAGTTCCACGAGCCTGTATCTCTTTGTAATCCTTCCCGAGCCATAATCCATGGAACCACTTATATCCGCAATGAATGTAACTGGCAGTTCCTTCTCCTCTATACTCACCCTTACATGGGGTGCATTGAGTTTTGCAGTGGTCTTCCAGTCGATATTCCTTACGTCATCACCTATCTGATATTCCCTTATCTCATGGAATTCATATCCCCTGCCCTTGAATATACTCGGGTGTTCGCCAGCCATGATGGTGTTTACGAGTCTCTTCACCCTGATCTCTATCCGCCTTGCCTGTTCCAGTATCTCAGGGGATATGGGCATATCTCTACGGTATCCTCACCTTCCTCAGGAGTTCTGATATGACCTCATCGGATGTGATGTTCTTAGCCTCTGCCTCGAAGCTGAGTATTATCCTGTGTCTCAGTATATCAGGTGCCAGTTCGACCACATCCTCTGGTATCACATACCCCCTGCCAGCAAGGAAGGCATGTGCCTTGACAGCCTTGTTGAGGAATATGCCTGCCCTTGGTGATGCACCGTACTCTATCATCCCCTTGAATCCAAACACCTCTGGTTGCCTTGTTGCACGGACAAGGTCGATTATATAATCCTTTATTGCATCATCCACATACACTGTATCCACTACAGCCCTTGCCTTGAGTATCTCATCCGAGCTCACCACCCTCTCCACCGTTATACCTGGTATCTCCTCCACAATCTCCTCCTCTGTGTACCTGCGAAATGGGTTATATTCTGCGGATATGGGCGACATCCTTTCCATTATACGGTATTCCTCTGCCCTGCTCGGATAGGTGATATTGACCTTCAGCATGAATCTGTCGAGCTGAGCCTCTGGCAGTTGGTATGTACCCTCCAGTTCTATGGGATTCTGTGTCGCAAGGACAAGGAAGGGATTGTCGAGAACATAGGTATTGTCTCCCAGTGTTACCTGTCGTTCCTGCATCGCCTGGAGGAGTGCGGATTGAACCTTTGCAGGTGCCCTGTTTATCTCATCGGCGAGAATGATGTTGCCGAATATTGGACCCTTCTTCGGTATGAACTCGCCCTTTCTGTGGTCGTAGATTATGGTACCTATAAGGTCCGATGGCAGGAGGTCTGGTGTGAACTGTATCCTCCTGAACTCAAGATCCATCACATCTGCAAGGGTCTTGACAGTAAGGGTCTTGGCAAGACCTGGTGCCCCCTCTATGAGGATATGCTCGTTGGAGAGGAGGGATACAAGGAGCCGGTCCACCATGAGGTCCTGTCCGACTATGACCTTTGAGACCTCCTTTTTTATCCTCTCAAAAAAGGAAGCCTCTTCCCTTACAGCCCTGTTTATAAGTGCATCACTATACGGCATTGTTTATCTATGGGGAGACCTTTTTTGGGGAAGCCCCGCCCTGTGGGCGGGGCTTCCCCACATCAGACCACAAAGACTCTCCCCTCTACCCCCTTTCTTAAGGGTGAATCCCCCTATCAGATACAATCCTTGCAGGCAAGAAAGTTTCCGTTATCCGATAGCTCGCTCTCTGGTACTTCCTTTCCACATCCCTCGCACTTCCCCATCACAACACCGTCCTTCTCCTTGAACATACCTGCAGGAGGTACGAGACCGATGAGACGCTTGTACGTGGGATGATAATCCTCCTCCTTTATCTCCTCGTACTGACGCCTTGCCTCCTCAAGGACCCTTATCTTCTCCTCCCTCTCCTCTGGTGTCTCTTCGTCCTCTTCTTCTGATACCTCCTCATCTGCGAGCACCTCTGTAGTCTCTCCTTCAGGCACATCTTCTCCGTGGAGACCTTCCTCCGGGATGTCTCCCTCCGGGATGTCTCCCTCAGGGATATCTCCCTCCGTGGTGTCTCCCTCCAAGATATCTCCCTCCAAGATATCTCCCTCCGAGATATCTCTCTCCGAGATATCTCTCTCTGGCACAACCTCCTCTCTGGATAAGGGGTCTTCTCCCTTCGTCCCTTCGGAGGAAGATGTATTCTTGTCTACGGAACTATCTGTTCTATCTTCCATGGTCTCTTCCTTCAATTCCTTCTCCTCCATTCGATACCACCTCCCTTTTATTTTAACCCATACGCATCATCATTGGCTGGGTAAGTATCCACCCGTATACGAATGTGATGATACAGGTCATTACTGCATGTGGCAAAAACCCCCTCAACCCGTGGTTGAATCCACTTGAGACCCGTGCCGCAACCCTCAACCCGAGCCACACGCCCACGATAACGAGAAACATCTGGATGTATTCAACCTGTGCATGGGAGAGATACATACCTGTCTTCATGGTCATGGCTTGTTTCGCATTCCAGCCAAAGGGGTCTTTTATCACAG
The DNA here is from genome assembly GCA_015492355.1 of Deltaproteobacteria bacterium. Lineage (GTDB taxonomy): Bacteria > Desulfobacterota > GWC2-55-46 > GWC2-55-46 > S146-73 > S146-73. The sequence goes on along the minus strand of WGFF01000221.1, from coordinate 4,435 downwards.
AGAAAAAACCAGCCCCCTCCATCAAAAGATGCATCACATTATGGGCGAGGTGGTAGAAAAGGGCAATTGGAATAAGCGAATAGGAATAGGATGCAAATACATCCCTTATAGATATGCCGAGCAGACCCTTTACAATATAACAGAAAAATAGATACACACCCCCTGTCATGGCAATGGTAGCCCCGAGGCTCAGTGTTGCGACACCCTGTGGGGAGAGCCCTGTAAGGGATGTCATGTACCCGAGCCATGTAAACCACAGGTCTATCATGGTGAAACTATGGAATATCACCACACCGAGTATGACCACAGAGAATACACCCTCATCGAGCCTCGGCTTTATGCCACCGAGGAGTTCCCCTGCAAAGTGCCTCAATCCAAAGGCTATGTTGTCCCTGGGGCATGTCTTTATGCATTCGGTGCACAGGACACAGTAGGTATTTACATCCATACTCTCAGGGTACTCGAATACAGGGCATCCGTACCCGTATTCGTTACCGTTTATACAGTCCTTGGTTTCGCACTCCCTGCATATCCTTCTATCCCTTGCCCTCAGTTCTATCGATGATGCCATCGAATATAGCCCGAGCATACCCCCTACAGGACACAGGTATCTGCAGAAACTCCTCCTCTCGTAGAGGAGGAAGACGAGCACCGTAAAGAACAGAACTATGATAGCAAGGTTGGCAGTACCCTTCGGGCTGGATACAAGCCCGAACTGGAACTCAGCCCATGTAATAGTAATAAAGAGCACCACTGCAGGATAGAGATTCCTCAACACAACTGGCCATTTCATATCGAGGCTGAAGGTATCGTCCTTCTTTCCCCAGAACGAAAGCCTCTGCACCCACTCACCAACAGCAGCCCATGGACACACACAGCACCATATCTTGCCCAGAAATAGTGTCACAACCACTATGCCTGTCCACCATACCGTCCATACCACCACCGTGGAGAGATTCGCCCCTGCCACCTGTATCCCCCACAGTCCTGTTACTATGGCAAGAAAGAAGACCACCACAAAGGGCAACTGCAGTAAAAACTGTACCTCCCTCCTCTTAAAAAGCCTTAAAATAAACGGCACCTTCAGTATATCCAGACGACCTGTAGAGCCCCTCTGCCTCAGCGTAAAGGCAACTACAGAGGCGAGTACCACCACGAAAGCGAGCACCACTGGCAGACCTGGATAAAGGTTATGGACAGAATGCATCATCATTACTTCAACGTTCAACCGGCTTTATCTCAACAGCAGATGGTCTTGCAACACACACGTTGACACATATACCACATCCGGTGCACCTGTTTTTGTCGATGGAGGGTCTTGACAGACCATCCATCCTTATGGCAGTGCCGGGGAATGGACATTCTGTAAGGCACACATCACACATCATACCACGCCAGGCAAGACAGCTCTCTTTTTTTATCTCCACCACACCTATCCTTACATCCTCTCTTTTTACCTCCCTGAGGGCACCTGGCTCGCACACCTTTATACATGGCATATCCTCGCACAGCTTGCATGGTGCATCCTTTGGGTCTATGTAGGGTGTACCCGCACCTATACCGTATCCTGCACCAGCCATCTTTATGGCACCGTGGGGACACGCCTCCCTGCACAGGTCACACTTGGTACACACAGCAACAAAGGATATCTCATCTATGGCACCGGGTGGTCTCAGAAGATTCGTTTTGAAATCCTCGAGCTTCTCCTCCACGAGCCGTGCCAGGGGCTTTACAAGGCTTTTGAGCCCCTTTCTCAAAAACTCCTTCCTGTCGATGAGTTCGTCCATGGTCAAGACCTCACCCCGCAGGCACCTCTATTGTCTTCTTCCTTGTCTTCTTTCTGTAGACCAGAAACACCACCGTGAGTAGCACAAATGTCAATGTACCTATGAGCATAAGGCTCCCACCTGGACTTCCCACGGTGAGCGAGAACTCTGCGGTCCTGTCATCGTCAAAGAAGACCCTTACAACAAATCTCCCTTCCCTGTTGAAGGATGCATAGGTTATGTAACGATTCTCAAAAGGTGCATCAAAGGGTCGTTCAAAGACCTCCTTTTCCTCTAACAGGGATTTCTTTAACACCACCACCCTGAGTGGTCCCTTGTAGGGCTCTCCATTGGTCTTATCCTTCACTGTAACCACTGCCTTGACCCACCAGTTGCCTCCCTGTTCCATGTACTGAAAGGCAGAGAAGTTCAAGAGGTATCTGTCCACGGATACCTGATACTCCTCGGATGGATTCTGTGGATAGGCACCACCTGCACCTGCCAGCGGGTTTATCATGGTATCGTGTGCACCGAATGATATACCCGCCTGACCCACAAGGAGAAAGACCCCAAGTAACAGTAAGACCCCTTTTATCCACCCATACCCTTTCATGCCCTGCCCACACCAATCCTGTATTTTATGGTACCTGCTGGACAACTCGTTATACAGTTTCCACAGTTATCGCATCCCATGCCTATACGGTCCCTGTGTGGTTCAAGCCCCATGGTGCAGTTCTCGGTACAGACCGTACAGTCATCTGGACAGCCCTTCTTGTCTCTCCTGATCCTTACTATCCTGAGGGGACTTAAGAGGGAGAAGAACGCCCCTGCAGGACAGAGGTACCTGCACCATCCCCTATCAGAGACAAGGTCGAAGAGGATTATCCCTACTATAATCACTCCACCGAATCCAAAAGCCATGTAGAAGATGTAGTTGTATATCTCTCTACTTACAAGCCCATAGGGAAGAAGGAATATCAACACCGGTACACCAAAGAGGGCTGAAAGGAATCCCCCTCCGAGGAGATAGTATCTGTAGACCGAATTCAGACGTATATCAGGCAGTAAGAGATTGAAGAATCTATTAAGAGCCCACCTTATATAAGCCACTCCTTCGAGTATAAGCCCCATTGGACATATCCATCCACAGAATGCCCTGCCAAGAAGGATATTGAATACAAGCGGTATAATCAGCGCCAGAAGCAGGGGTGTGTAGACAACCCCTGATGTTACAGTGGCAATAAGGGCTGAGAGATGGTCTGTGATGTTGAACCCAAGTATTGTGATGGAATAAAGAGCCCCCTTGAACTGGTCTATCTTTGGCACTGTCTCCTGTGGATTGAACGGTGGATCGACTATCCTGTGAATGAGATGGTAAAGACCGGCAAGGATAGTGCCAGAGTCGTCCCTTGCAACGTCGTAAAAATCTCTCTGTCCTTTGCCAGAAAGGAGTGCACCATAGTTGCCTGCAACAGGTAGTGCAACTATAAGGATAAGGAATAATATCTGTACGGTCCTGCGTATGGTCTTAAGCATGGCTGTCTGAGTCTACGAACCCTTGTATTGTTCGTATATCCGTCTTCTCGATTCATCTCCCCTTGCTATGACCCTTATTGCCTGGGGTACCTGTATGCATATCCTTTCACAGAGTCCACATCCAACACATCTGTCCGTTACAACTGGTCTTGCAAATACATCGAGCTTGAGTGCTATATCCGGCAGTGGACAAGCCTCGTAGCAGAAACCACATACCCTGTTGTTGTAGGAAAAGCATATACTCTTGTCCACCACTGCCCTGCCCATCCTCACCTTGTCCACTATCTCGTCCATATCATCCTCTATCCTCTCAAGGGCACCTGTGGGGCAGGCACCAGTACACTTCATACACAGTATACAGCCCTGTTCCCTGGGCTGTATATATGGGGTGGCAAGGTTTATAATACCACCATCAATACCCGCAAACTTTATTGCCTTGTTGGGACATATCTCCCCGCATATAAAACACCTTATACATCTCCTGACAAACCTCTCCTCCTCTATCGCCCCCGGGGGCCTCAGATAGGCGTGTGCCCTTTTTTTGAGCCTCCCGATGAATCCACCGAAGAAGCCAAAAACACCGAAAAGGAGCGAACCCTTAAGGAATATCCTCCTGTTTATACTATCGAATATCATGGTCCCTCATCCTCTCAGAAAAGGGGATGGAAGGTCCTGCCGGTATCATACGGTATCTGGTCTCCGAGTATCTTCCATCTGCCGTCCTCTTTTATGAGATAGTGTACAGAGAACTTCCACGAATCTATCACCACAGCCTCTCCACTCACCTCTCCAGGGAAGTGCTTAGTGGGCTTGCCAAGGAGAACACCCTCACACTTCATCTTGGCAAATCTGCCCGCCTTTTCTATGTGATATATGGGGTGGTGGAGTTCGAGATCGGTAAAATTCTCCATTATCTGCTTCCACTGCTTCCTTACATCCCTCTTGTCACGTCCTGAGTTGAGATACCTGTCAGAGAAATTATCCACTATAGCATTGAGGTCTCCCTTCTTCGCAGCAGAGATTATCCTGTCGAATACCCCCTTTATCTCCTTAAAATCCATGGAACTCCTCTTAACCAGCCTGTATTCCTCTGGAGACGGAATATGGAGGGGCTCTGTGGCAGATGCGTATGT
>WGFF01000220.1 GCA_015492355.1 Deltaproteobacteria bacterium | reverse complement strand
GTAGATACATCAGGCATAGGGCTTACCGTATCGTTCGTCCCTGTAACACCATATCCCGCAACCACGTAGGCAGAGGGTTTGACCATGGATTCATATATATATTCCTCCGCATTCTTGGCTTCGCCATTGTATCTCGGATCCTTCAGTCTCTCCTCCGCAACAACAGCCACCTGCTCAAGGAGTGGTGCCCTCTTCACCACAGGGTTGTGGCACAGGGTACATGTACCCTTACCATTAAAAACCTTCTCACCAAGGGCGATAAAGTCCTCCATTGACATACTTGCCACATCCAGCACCTCTTCCTTGGGTGGTGGAGCAGGCTGAATGGGAGGAATGTATTTTACCGCAAAGAGGGTATAAGCCCCCATCACGAACACACTGAATAATACTATCTTGAAAAAGATCTTCATCTAATCTCTCCTCCCTCAGTGTTCTGCCTGTTTCTTGGCACTCAACTGGCTGAGCCAGAATATGAATATCACCATTGCCATGAATATGAGTGTACCCACTGTTACCACCTGTGCAGCATAGGCAATGGTGGGGGTGAAGGCATCTGGAGAATTATCCCTCATGATGGTGTACACATGCCAGTGCTGTCTTATGGCAGACCTTATAAAGCCCATAAGCCCCATAAGCCATGTAAAGGAAACAGCGAGCAGAAACAGTGCATACTGGCTCCTGGGAGCCATCTTGCCCCACTTGATGGGACCCACATCCCTTGCACCCTTCAGCATGAATACATCTATAATCATACATACTATTATGACCACCAGTGTGGATACAACCTGCGGGACAGACGATGCGACCTTGTAGACCGTGTTGGTGAAGTATCCATAGTACACACCGAGATAGACTATGTTGACCACCGCAGCAACGAATATGGCTATCTGAGCCGCATTCCCCACAGGAGCCCATGACACCGTCGGTATCTTGTTTGCACGTCTGTAGAGAAGGAAACTGAGGAAGGTAAAGAGTATCATTATATTAACAGCGGTATTCTTGGCAGGCATGATGCCAAGGGGACCGAGGAACGGATGGTACTGTCCACCGAGCATCTTGAGTTCCCAGGGTTTGAGTATGAGCGTGTGTGGGGTGAACCACACAAGGAAACATATGACTATGACAAAGCCGATGTACTTTATGTACCCTGTAAAGCGTTCTGCCCCCTGGCTCCTCTCCATTCCGCACCACAGGTAATAGTTGGCAGAAAGGAAGAGTGCCCCTATGAGCACAGCCTGTACTATAAAGAGCCATGCAAACACACCACCCATAAGGGTGATACCCATCTGCTGACTGTAGGCGTATATCTCTGCGGTAAGCCAGTAGCCTGCAAATGGAAGGGGGAGGAGCGCAACGATGGCTATAAAGTTGGCGGTATAACCCATCCAGTCGTAGTGTGCCTTCTCTTCCTCACTCGTGGCGCTGAGGAACTTGTATGCAGCATAGGCACCCACGATAGAGCCACCGTAGGCAACGTTTGCAACGAACCTGTGGAGGTTTATGGGATTCCACAGGTGGTTGTGTATTACCTCCCATATATTACCCTGGAATGCCCCACTCGCATCGACACCGTGGGGTGACATCATGAACGTAACCCATGCATTGGCAAGGAACATGAGGGTGGTACCCACCGCATTGAGTATGAGCCCTATTGTGAGGTGCACCCACTTAAGGAAGCCATACTTCATGGCGTTCCAACCATAATAATATATGTAAAGACTTGCACTCTCAGCGAAGAAAAGAAATGCATAGGCTATCATGGTGGGTGCAAAGAGGCTTGTAAGGTACTTCATGAAGTCAGGATAGAAGACAAAGAGTGTAAAGGCAAGGAGTCCTCCCAGGATGGCTGTAACAGAATAGGCAGTAAGACTCACCTTTATGAACTCATAAGCCATCTTGTCGTATCTGGGATCCTTGGTAGCCATCCCGATAGCCTCTATAATGAATACGAATATGGGTACCGCAAGAACAAAGGCAGCAAACCACAGATGCAACTGTGCTACAAGCCACGCAAGTATCCTACCGTTGATCCATTTCATCTGGGGATAATCCTCTGGCTTGAGCTTCGGTGCAGGTGGATAGCCCGCCTCCTCTCCTGACTGTTCTGCCTGCGGCTCCTCAGAGGCGTATACCGCGTATAGATCGTCTATGCCAAGATACGTGGAAAAGACAGGTAGAGCTACAGAGAATAGAAGAAAAAGGATGAAGAGTCTCTTACACAGGGTAGACCTTCCAACGAAAGAGAAAAGATCCATATCCTAACTCCATCAATGAAATTTTTGTCTCGAACAGAGGGCAGGGTATGCACCTCTGTCCAGAAGGGCTTTCTCCTAAAAGCCCGAAATCTCAACCCTTATAGAT
>WGFF01000219.1 GCA_015492355.1 Deltaproteobacteria bacterium | reverse complement strand
GTACATAACAGAAAAGATACAGAAAAAGGACCGCCAGCTCTATGTGCTTCACAGTTTCCTCAATACAGCCTCAGGGGTGTTCGACATCCACAGCCTCATGATACATTTCTTCAACATACTCAGAACGGTCTGCAACTTCGACATAGGTATATATGTTGTCAATCACAAGGGGCTGAGTGAAGGGAGGATATTCAGTTACGCGGACCTCGATCTTATAAAAAGGGAGGAACTCTCCAAGAACCTCCTCAAAAGGGCGCGTCTCTATGTGCCTGATTTTCCCGCAGAGAGGTTCGGTATCCTGGAGGTTACAAGGCTCATAGACAAAAGGGGCGGGGAGAGGTTTGAGTCCCTTGAGTGGAATTCCCTCCGCTCGAAGGAGCTTCCCATTATATGCTTCGGCAGGCCGGTGGGGATCGTTGCCCTCATAACCCTCGGTAAGGACGGTGAAGGGGACTTCCATGAGCCGGTTGTGGAATCGAGGGTGGTCAACTCCATGATACGCCATACAAGTATAATGGTGGAAAGGATACTCACCCATATCTTTGCAGAGGAGAAGAAACTATCAAGGATACTCTCCAGCATGATAGAGGGGGTCTATCTTATCGACAGGGATGGTCATATCACGTCCATAAATCCAAAGGGACAGGAACTCCTGTCGGATTTTTGCAGGTTCGGTATGGATTGTCTCAAGCGTGGTGTGAGGTTTGGACCAATCGAGTGCCCCCACCCGGTCGAGGCAAGCTGTGAGTTCGCAAAATTCATAGCAAAGATACGTACCCACAACTATACGATAAACGGCAGGGTCTATACAGAGGAGATAAAGGGTTATGACGGCAGGATACTGCAACTGTCCGTGTGTAACCTCACAACAGAGGACAACAGACCGGATGGGTATGTCATAACCGCAAGGGATGTTACCGAGGAGAGGCTCATCCAGGAAAGGCTCTTCCAGTCGAGTAAGCTTGCTGCCCTCGGCGAGATGGCAGCAGGCATAGCACACGAGGTGAACAATCCCCTCCAGGTAGTTATGGGCAATATAGAACTCCTCGAGTGCCTCTCTGGTGGTGACACAAGGCTCACCAAAAGGCTCGGGCAGATGAAGGACGGGATACTCCGCATAAAGAGTATCATAAGGAACCTTCTCATATTCGCACGGGAACAGACAACGGACATAGAAGAGGTAAACATAAACGATATTATACTCAACAGTGTGGATATGATGAGAAACCAGCTCAAATTCGCCAACATAGCGGTGGAACTGGACCTCGACAGAAGGTCCCTTATGGTGATGTGTAACAAGAACCTATTCCAGCAGGTGATAATCAACCTCCTCCAGAACGCAAAGGATGCCATAGAGGAGTCGGGCAAGGGGTCATCCATATACCTGAGGACAGTTCTCCTCCCAGGAGGTATTGTGGTGGTGGAGGTCTCGGATGATGGTCCGGGCATACCCAAGAAGATTATAGACAAGATATTCCTCCCCTTCTTCACAACCAAGGGTGTGGGGAAGGGGACAGGTCTGGGATTGAGTATAAGCAGAAAGATTATAGAAGAGATAGGAGGTAATATAAGCGTGTCGAGTCCGAGCAGTGGAGGTACGACCTTCCGTATCACCCTTCTGCACCACAGGAAATCCAGGCGCAAGGAAAGGAGGATGGTTGAGGAGGAGCCAGGGCAGGACCTTTCTGTACTCTCCTCCAAGTCTGTATTCATGATAGACGATGAGGAAGAGGTTGTGCGCGTGACAAAAGAGATACTGGAATCGAAGGTGGAGACCTTTGAGTATGTGAACACAGGGAAGTCAGCCCTCGAAAGACTCATGGACAGGGACTATGACTTCATACTGCTCGATCTCAAGATGCCGGGTGTAGACGGCTTTGAGCTCTACAGGAGGATTACAGAAGCCAAACCATATCTCGGTGAGCGGATAATCTTCCTTACCGGTGATACAGAGAGCGAGGCATCGAAGGCGTTTTTGAAACTTACAGGGTGCAGATACCTTGCCAAACCGTTTGTGGTGGATGACCTTCTGAAGGTGATGTGCGATCAGGTAACCTGTGTGTCCGGGTGAAAAGACCCGGGGATGCCCACCCAGGGTGGGAGATTGAGCCCTGTACCTGTAGAGGACATCTCAAACAAACCCTTTAAGGAAGGAGGGCTTGCGTCATGCTGAAGAAATCCATCAGGCTGAAACTCATCGTGATACTCTCTGTGTTCATGGTGGTGAGCACCGGTGTGGTTGTCTACAGCCTCATTAACATCAAAAAGCAGAAGTCAGATGCACTTTACATAAATCTTGCAGGGAGACAGAGGGCTCTGAGCCAGATGATGAGCAAATCCGTACTGGGTCTTTACAAGGCGATGGATACACACGGAGAAGGTGAGGACAGGGGTAGGAAGCAGAAGTATATCAATGATGTGCTCAGGAGAAAAGCCCTCTTTGAGGATACACTCAACAGTTTTATCAACGGTGGAACGACCATCGGTGGAGATGGCAAGCCCGTGCATGTACCCAGGGTGGATGACCCTGCCATAAGGGCGAAGCTCAAGGAGTCAAAGAAGATCTGGACGGAGTTCAAGAAATACATAGATACCATAATCTCCAGGAGCAGTGACCCTGAGAGCCCCGAACTCCTGTCCGCAGTCCACTATATAGAGGACAACAATATAAATCTCTTCAAGGACATGAATACCCTTACATTTATGTTCCAAAAACTCTCCGACGTTAAGGTTGCCTATTTCAAGAAGGTGCTCCTTGTGGGTGTGATGCTCAATATACTTACCTTTGGGGCTATTATTGCCCTCATCCATCGTCTCCTTATTAAAAGGCTTCGCCTCCTCCATAGCCACATGAAGGAGATAACCAGTGGTAACGGTGACCTTACAAAGAGGGTGGATGTGGGGCTCGATGATGAGATAGGTATGCTGGGCAGGGAGTTCAATCTCCTCCTCGATAGATTCGAGGCTATCATATCCAAACTCTCCAGGGGATGCTCCATGCTGAGGCAGTCCTCAGAACGGCTCAACAAGACCTTTTCATCCCTTGCAGACGGTATTCAGAGACAGGATACAAAGACCAACCAGGTTGCCACAGCAGTGGAGGAGATGAGTGCCTCCATAGTGGAGGTGGCACGGAATGCGTCCCTTATAGCGAACATAGCAAAGAAGGCTAACGATGCTGCAAAGAGTGGCGAGTCCTCTGTAAAGAAGGTCATAGAGAGGATGAACGAGATAGCGGTGAGTACGAGGGACACGGTCATGGTTGTATCCTCCCTTGGTGAGCACTCTGAGAGGATAGGCAACATCGTACAGGTGATAAACGAGATTGCCGACCAGACCAATCTCCTTGCACTTAATGCAGCCATAGAGGCGGCGAGGGCAGGTGAGCAGGGCAGGGGTTTTGCAGTGGTTGCGGACGAGGTGAGAAAACTCGCCGAACGCACCACCAAGGCGACAAAGGAGATCTACGACATGGTAACCGGCATACAGGAGGAGAGCAAGAAGGCAGCAGAGAGCATAAAGAAGGAGGCAGAGGCAGTGGAGGATGGTGTGTCGCTTACGAATGCTGCGGGTTCTGCACTGTCGGAGATAACACAGAACATAAACTCGGTGAGCGATATGGTCCAGCAGATAGCAACCGGTACGGAACAGCAGTCAACAGTAAGCAACAACATAAGCTCGGACATGGATACCGTTGCATCGGTGTCCAGGGAGTCCTACATGAATGTAAAGGAACTCACCGGGCTTGCGGATGAACTCAGAAAGATGGCTTGCGAGCTTGAGGACGACCTCGGCAGGTTCAAGGTTACAAGAAAGGAGATACACAACGATGGGATGGATGGCAGTGGGGGTGAGCTTGCCATCCATACCGATCCTGCAACCATAAAGCCCAGCCTTGTGGTTGACAACGTAGGGGGTTGATTTTACGGGGGCTTTTGTGTTTCCCAATTTTTATTAAAAATTTCTATATTTTTGATTAAATTTTTTTATTGATTTTTTTCTCATGTTGTTTGAAAATCCTGTAGTCTGGTCCACGAGC
>WGFF01000218.1 GCA_015492355.1 Deltaproteobacteria bacterium | reverse complement strand
TAACATTTCTACGGAGGAAGCCAGATTAAATCTGACTACCTCTTGTTGTTATACAATTTAATCAAAAAATAACACATAGACGAAACCAGACTTCTGCCGAGTCTTGCCATTTCTTGTTCAGAGAGGCCAAGAGGTTTGTGTGCCCCTGAGCTAACAAACCGATATACGCCGGCAAGTCCTTTTTCTTCATCTTCATTGATTAATCCGGCTGATTTAAGACAAGTTAAAACCGATCCCCATTTAGTCTCATCATAGGTTCCAGAATACGAAGCACTATGACGAACCCATGCAATTGACCTTGCCAAAGTTTCTAAGGCAACCCTTGCTTTGACAAGACACCCAATATAATCAGGAGGAACCTTACGGAAATCCTCGGCTGAATCTTTCATCAACTCGATTACTTTCTCAACTTCCGCCAAATCTGAACGTCGCAATTCCCTTGTAAATTCATCCTCCATTGGACCAACATCTTCTATCGAAGGATCAACCTGTACCAGACCCTTATTATCATCAACAGTATATCCATCTAACATCAAACAGCCGATCAAATCGTTCCATCGATCATCATGCCTGTATCGTGGAGATATTCGGCTCCTCAGTTCCCATGATGTTTTTATCATGTGATTTAGAAGATCAGAAAGTTGTTCTGGTGACGCAGATGTAATTGATGAGTGAAGGGCGTTATAAAAAAAGTCGACTTTTTCTAAATAACCATATATTGTAATATTATGTCTTTCAAATAGTATACGTAAAAAACCAGGGTCATGTAATGATAAGTAAAGACTCAGAGATGCTTTAGTCCTCTCAGAAAACATTAAGACCTCCGTTAATACAAAAAGAGATACCCCTCTTCAAAAAACTTTCTGTAAAAATGACAGTCTACTTGTGAAATAGAACTCCCCTCCCCTACTTCTTCGGCGTTATCGCTATCTTTGCCTTTCCATCCTTTATATAGACCTTCACTGCCACATCCTTTGTCCTGTACTTCTCTTCTATCTTCTTTTTGTGTTTCTCAATAGTCCTTGCAAGGGACTCGAAGCTGAGTCCATCCACAGGCTCGTTACACCTCTTTCTCGCCTCTACGAACTTCTGGTACACCTCCCTCATCTGGTCTTCAGGCTTCGGTGGTGTATCAGGTGGAGGCGGGGGTGCTGATGTGGTGGATGCGGATATCCCCTCTGCCTTCCTTACATACGTGCCCTCTTCAATAGCCCTGAGTATCCTCTGCCAGTACTGCTTGTACGCATTGTACTTTGCAACAAGATTGTGGAATCTGAACTTAAGGGCAGTGTTCGTAATGGGCTGGTTGGAGTACAGGAGTATGAGCCTGTCCACCTCTTCCCTGAGTTTTACGGGCTCGCGCTTGAGTATCCTCGAAAAATACTGCTCATACTCTATCTTGAGCCTGGATATCTTTGAGTCCAGTATCTCTATATCCTCTCTTATACCCATTGTGCCTGATTTTTTAAATATCAGAAAAGTGCTACAAGGTAGAGTCTCACCTGTTCCCCCCTTGCTACAGTGCCTGTGAGATGATCGTCATCGTCTATGGAACGATATTCTATAAGTCCATATACGTTACTCAGTATATCATATCTTACCATGAAACTCCCTGTTATTGCAGGGTCATTATCCTTCTGTGTGATGGTATCCACTCTTGCACCAAGGGATATCTTCTTTACCGGTATATAAAGGGCTTCCATGAGGTAGTTGTTTCTGGAAGGTATGCCCTCACCTGTGTCTCTGAAAAAGGCAAGTGTCAGGACCATACCCTCTATCCCAGCCTCACCAGCCACACCGTACCTGTGATAATCACTGTCTACAGAGTCCTTCCTCTCCTTACCGGTTCTGTACATAACACCTATGCTGTAGTCCTCAGCCACTGTCATTCCATAGGTTAGATAAAAGCCCTTGAACCTGTCATCATCACCTATCTCCTCCCTCACCACACCTATGGAGTATCTGTGTGTGGGTTGCATGGATTCCTCTGGTGCAACCACAGAGCCGTTGAGTTCCACCGCCTTGTCATGCAGTCTCAGGATGCCCATGGTGGATTCTGCAAGGTAGGGATTTCTTATAACCCTCTGAAGGGGGCTCAGGAACGGAAACCCAACCTCGAACTGACCTATCCTCAGATTGAGTGCACCTGTACCTTTTGTACCTGCAAGGTCGTTTATCTGGACGAAGGTGGAACCCACGGTGGGCTCAAAGTGAGATGAACCGTCTGCACCTATCTCCTCTTCGAGCCCTATGGTACCCCTCAGAGAGACCCTGCCTCTACTGCCCATGGGGATGGCAAGGAGCAGTTCAGCCTCTTCTATCTTCATATCAGAGGATTCAGTATATGTACCAGAGGACTTCAGTCTATCGTAGGATAGTTCTGTCTCCACCTCTATGGAAATGGGTACTGTCACAGTATCCCTCACCACCATCCATTCCTCTTCATCCGCAAAACGATAGCCATTGGACCTGAATATACGTCCTGTCTCGTTCAATTTTGGAAACACTGTATGACAGTACGTACAATCCCTGCCTATACGCCGCGAAAAGAGGGGAAGCCCATAAGCATCTACTGCATGGGAAAGAAGGATAAAAAAGAAAGTCGCGATAAAAATGCCTCTCTTCACCATCACCTCGTAAAGTTACACTCAGGTGGCAAGCCCCCTGAGACCCCTCCTTTTTACCGGGTATGAATCTATTATAAAAGTGAAGCTCCCCGCCTACAAGGTGGGGCTTCACATCTTCAGGGGGTTTCACCCCCTGAACCCCCCAAAAGACCCTCTCCATATTGGAGATCAACCTGAACCCGGCTTTCAAAGGGTAGAGCCACCACGTATTTTTACGAGACCCGCCATTCATCCCCACCCACAGGGTGGGGCATTCTGGCAGACCTCGTAACAAACTGCCTGCTTCCAGGGGACAAGCCCTCCAGGTTTTAAAAATCCCTTCCCCAAAAAACCCCAAGCCCGGGACTTCTTAGAAGCAGTGGGACTGGTTCTTATAAAGGGTCTTTCAGGGACCGTTCTTAATCCTTTCAGCCCTTATATCACCATCCACCCCGAGCCCTACTATCACAGGGAACGACACATAGTGTCTCCTCTTCTCTGCCCTGTTATCATGGATGGCGATACCGAGTGAGAACACCTCACCTTCCCTGAGCACCACATCCTCAGGGTCGTTCGTAACAAGCCTTCTTTTAAGTACCACAGAGTATCTGCCATCCTTCCACTCACCCACTGCCTCTATATCGTTTCTTTCATCCCAGAGTCTATCCTTGAATATATACCCATCCTTTGGTATGGTCTTTCCATTCTTCAGTTCCACTGTCCACAGGTCGATAAGACCACCCTTTGCAATGAGTCCCCTGAGTTCTTCCTCATCTTTGAAGGCAGACCATCCGCCACTTCTGCGGGTGTAAAAGGCATAGAGCCTTACATCCTTTCTGCCAAGCCCACTGTAGTAGGGATGTCCCCTCACCTCATCCTCTGGCGGGGTTTTTGGCATGGTAGACTGGTCATCGTGGCAGGTTATAAAACAGCCGTATTTTTTGAAGACTGTCATGGATTTGTTTACCTGCATGGAGACCCTGTCAGGTATAGTATCTCCTGAGTGTCTCATGCTGGTACCTCTTGATTCCCATTCGATCCTCATGTAGAGGTACTCGCTGTCGTAGGCAATCCTGAGGTCTGCCCTGATTACCCCCTTCTTACCCGGGATGGGGTCTATCTCAAATGGTTTTCTCGATCTCTTCATCCTCAACCTTCCACTCACTATCCTTTCAGCCTGGAGGTCGAGCTCATTGGTCTTACTCAGGTGACATTTTATGCATCTCTTTCTGTTCTTCTTTATACTTCTTGCACCGAGGCGGTGATCATCACCTGTAAGGAACTCCCAGGAGGAAAAACCAGGGTAGAAGGCTACAAGTTCATACCCCCTTATCCTATCCCAGGGTATTCCTCCTGACAGTGCAATGGACGGGAGTAAAAGAAGAATAGATATCAATACAGTTATATACCTCACACATCGGTCCTTCATGTGGTTATTATCAGGTCTTGAAGTTACCCACTGTGTTTCTGAGCGAATCTGCAAGCCTGTTCATCTCCCTTACGGTGTTGTCGAGCCGTGAAGCGAGTTTTGCGTTATCCTCTGCTGCCTTTCTCACCGTATCCACGGCAATCACTATCCTCTTTGAGAGCATGAGCTGTTCCTGAGTTGCATCAGCGACCCTCTTTATCTTCTCATCGACCTTGAGGATGTTCTCGGTAACGAGCCTGCTTTCCCTTGACTGTTCGAGCGTAAGGAGCTTTGCCTTCTCGATAAATTCCTTCATCTGGAGTGTATCCTTTATTATATCCTTTGCACCGAGTGACTGTTCATTGGTCGCGCTCTTTATATCACCTACCATGTTGCTTATCATCCTTGCTGCGTTCGATATCTGCTCTATGCCCCTTGTCTGTTCGAATGTAGCCCTTTCTATCATCTTTGCCATCTCGAAGGAACGGCTCGATGAGTCGAGTATCTTTATCAGTGCTTCCTGGGCATCCCTTGAAAGTTTCACACCATCCTCCACTCTTTCTGAGCTCCTCTTCATCGACTCCACTGCCACAGCCACCTCCCTCTGTACCTGGCTTATGAGATCAGCTATCTCCTTTGTAGAGGCTGAAGTCCTTGCAGCCAGGTCCTTTACCTGTCTTGCAACCACTGCAAATCCCTTACCGTGCTCGCCTGCCTGTGCAGCGAGTATGGTTGCGTTGAGGGCAAGAAGATGGGTGCTCTCAGTAATCTCGTTTATGACCGTGAGTATCTTCCCTATCTCCTTTGACCTTTCCCCGAGCCTGTTTACAACAAGGGCTGTATTGGCAACCTCTTCGCTCACCCTTTCTATACCCTCCCTGGTCTTTGCAACAGATGCCATACCGAGGTCTTCTGCATCCTCTCTCACCTTCTCAGCGAGTTCTGCCTGCTGTTTTGAATAGTTCTCCACCTCCTTTATCTTTGTTCCCACATCGATTATGGATGAGACAACCTCTTCTGTCTTCTTGAAGAGTTCATCCACATGGGAGGCTATCTGGTTTATGGTGGTCGCTATTTCGTTTATAGATGATGTGGTATGTGTGGCAGAGATGAAAAGGCGTTCTATGTTCGACTTTACCTCATCCGCAGAGGCATGAAGCATCTGTGCAGACCTCGATGCCTCCTTGGAGGAGTTGTTGAGTGCATCCGCATCTGTAGCCACACTTTTTATCGACATATCCATCTCTTTTATGGAAGAAGACGTATCCTCCACCGCGCGCAACTGTTTTCTCACATCGTCTATTATAGCCCTGGATGACACCTCGACCTCCTTTGAGGCAGACGAAATATCGCTCGATATGGAGAATATCTCTTTTACCATGTACTGCATACCTTCGACGAATTTGTTGAACCACCTGCACAGCATCCCTATCTCATCACCTGATGCAGACTCAAGCCTCTTTGTAAGGTCTCCCTTGCCCTCTGCTATTGCCTTGAGCATATCCACTGTCCTGTCCACAGGACGTATTATGATGACAGTAACGAGCAATCCGAGCACCACACTGACCATGCCCACTGTCACTATTCCATGGAGTATCCACTTGTTTCTGCTCTTTGCCAGTGTTTGATACATGCCTTCAAGGGAGGTGGATATCATAAGTACACCCCTTGCCGCCTCCTCCCTGCTGTGACAACTATTACACTTCTGTCTCGATTCAATGGGCACAAGGTACGTGAAAAGGCTCCTGTCGTTCTCCCTCTCGATATAGTATATCGCCTCTTTCCTGCCCTCGTTGAACTGTTTTAATGCCTTCTTGAACTCAGGGTTCTGTATGCCCCTTGCAACGTTTATGGATTTATTGGGATGATCCACAAGCCACTCTGGTTTTATCTCTCCAAATTCCTTCTCAACCGCCTTCAGGGTCTTAAAATCCTGAAAGGCTTCCTCCACACCGTTCGATCTTATGAGCTGTACCCTTTCCACCTCCTTTACTGTCTTCAGCCCTTCTATGAGGAACCTTGCAAGGTCTGCACGCTCATCGAGCATATCGTTATATATGGTATGGAGTATAGGCTGAGCCATCATCTCGCTTGCCTTCTTCCTCTCCTCAAGAAGGTTCCTCTCCTCTTCCTTTATCACAAGAAATATGAGTATACCGAAACCAAAGATGGTAATACCCACTGTAAGGAGCAGTATCTTTGACTTAAGGCCCTGTGGAAACATAATCAAGCCCCCTTATAGAAAACCATTCGATGAACCGCCCTGTGACATACCACAGGAAACTGTCATGTTTAATCCATAAATAGACTGTCGGGTATTTGATACCGTAAGGACTGCAGGAGTGTCTGATACAGAAAGAGCACACATTCTCAGATGGACAGGGAAAACATACAGATCACCCACTCTACAAAAGGTTGAAAAAGGGATCATCCTTTCTAAAGGGCTGTAACTTCCCATCAATCAGAATCTATTAAAGCATAAATCCCCTGTCAATGCAAATTATCTATGTGATATTCTCCAGGCTAAAGGAGACCACCATTCACAGGACTATCCAAAAAGAAATTGACACCACGAGGTCTTGCCTGTTATCCTTAAAGACCATGATACCAGTTGTATCCATAGTTGGAAGGTCTGGCAGTGGAAAGACCACCCTTCTTGAAAAGGTGGTAGGGGAGCTTACAAAAAGGGGTTACCGTGTGGGTACCATAAAGCATGATGTACATGGTTTTGAGATAGACCACGAGGGTAAGGACTCCTGGCGCCACAAGAGGGCTGGTGCCATGACCGTTGTGCTATCTTCAGGGGAGAAGTTTGCAGTAATCAAGGATGTGGATGTGGAATGGAAACCCGAGTGTCTTGTCTCTGCCTTTCTGAGTGATATGGACATAGTCATTACAGAGGGATACAAG
>WGFF01000217.1 GCA_015492355.1 Deltaproteobacteria bacterium | reverse complement strand
CCCCGTGGGGCTTCATAGCGTTTTAGCCACTTCCGAAGTGTCGGGCGAGATATGGCGCATCTTCTGCAAACAAGCCCGGCGTCTCCGGTCTGCTTATAAATCTTTATCCATACCAGCCCCCTTCTGTTCTCTTCTCTCAAGAAGGCAGTATATCATTGAAATGATGTCTGCGATACACACATTTTTAAATAAGGTTACACCTGTCAAGCAGGAACGATGATACAACCCAGTTCTACAATGGGGGAAGAACCTGTTACAAGGGATGGAAGGATATTGATTTGTAAGAGGAGGTCCTTGCCAGTGGAGCAAGAACCTCTTACTCCCTACCACAATACCTGACCACTATCCTCCATGGATGGCTTACGACCTTGCACCTGATGGGAGCAGTCCCCCCAAAATTTATCTTGACTCTCTTCATAAAACCTGATAGGTTTTGAATCACCCTTGAAATATCACGCCCAGAAGAAACCTGTCCTTGGTAAAGAGGATGGGATTTTTTATTTCTTTTTTCCTGCAATGGAAAGGGGCTTAATACATATCTATACCGGTGACGGTAAGGGTAAGACCACCTGTGCGGTCGGCTTGTGTGTAAGGGCTGTGGGACAGGGATTGAACGTACTTTTTGTACAGTTCTTCAAGCACAATAAAACCCCATCTGGAGAGAAAGAGACCATACAGAGGTTTCTGCCCCAAATAGAGCTCATCCGTTCTGATGTAAGACATCCCATGTTCGACAAGACCGTCACCGACAGGAGCCTGAGGACCCATATCCTGCGTACCTTTGAGACGATAAAGGAGAGGCTCAGGCACAAAGCCTTTGACCTCCTTGTTCTGGACGAGATAATGGGGGTCATAAACGGTGGCTGGATGAGGCTCGATGAGCTCCTGGATTTCCTCGAAAAAAAACCCCCTCGCCTCGAGGTGGTCCTTACAGGCAGAGACGCCCCCTATGAACTTGTGCGCAGGGCTGACTATGTAACAGAGATGCTCAAGATAAAACATCCCTATGACAGTGGAACAGGGGCAAGAAAGGGCATAGAGTATTGAAGGATGGAGTGGGATGTCCCGATCCGTACAAAGGGGATTCGTATTCGTAACAGGTGGTGCACGGAGTGGGAAGAGTACCTTTGCCCTGAGGTTTGCAGAGGCTATGGAGGGGAGCAAGGTATACCTTGCAACAGCAACCCCGCTCGACAGTGAGATGGAGGAGAGGATAAAGAGGCACAGGGATGCAAGGGGAAAGATATGGTCCACTGTGGAGGAGCCGAGGGATGTGGTCGGCGTGATAGAACAGAGAAAGGACAGCGGGGTCATACTCCTCGATTGCATAACCATGTGGATAGCAAACCTCCTGGAAGAGGGTTTTGACGATGAGGAGATACTGGAGGAGGTGGAAAGGTTTGTCGATCTGTGTGCCAGGGCTGATGCCTGTGTGGTGGTGGTGTCGAACGAGCTCGGTATGGGTATAGTGCCAGAGAATCCTGTTGCAAGGAGGTTCAGGGACCTCTGCGGTACCATAAATCAGAGGATAGCCGGTAGGGCGGATGAGGTCTACTTCGTGGTATCAGGGATGTCTTTGAGGATAAAATGAAGGATTTATTCACAACGAGGAACCTTGCAGCACTCTTTGTGGGGTATCTGCTTTTCTTCTTTGTCTTTTCCTTTACATGCTGGCTTGTGACCTTCCTTGAGGTCACACCATATGGCAGGTTCATGGCTACATTCTTCAAGGGGAGGACACCAGAGGAGATAAAGGCGATTCTGGAGGCAAAGACAGCATCTTTCAGGGAGGCATTTTTTGAGGCAAAGAGATTTTCTAACTTCTACATGCTCCCTGGGGTCGTGTTTGTGACAGGGAGTGTTGTGGGTATAATATCAAAGGTCTCTGCACCGGGAATAGGACTTGTGTACTCCGTTCCCATATCCCTCTTTTTCTGGATAAAGTCAGGAGACGAAACAGATACCATTGCGTGTATACTTCTTATAATAGGTGCATCAGTGGCTGGCGCAACTGCGGGCAGGTATGGAAGAGTCATGATAACACGAAAGGAGGAGTCGGAATGAGCCTTGTTGAGAAGACCCTGGAATCAATAAAACCTGTTGACAGCACATTCCTTGAAAGGGCACAGAAGAGACTGGATAACCTTACAAAACCACGGGGAAGCCTGGGCAGGCTTGAGGAATTTGCAAGGAGATACGTTGCCATAACGAGGAATACGACCCCTGTGATAGAAAGGAAGGTTATCTTCACCTTTGCAGGTGACCATGGTGTTGCTGACGAAGGGGTGAGTGCCTATCCAAAAGAGGTGACAAGACAGATGGTCTATAATTTTCTTAACGGTGGGGCTGGGATAAATGTGCTGGCAAGGTGTGTTGGTGCAGAGGTGGTGGTTGTGGATATAGGTGTGGATTATGATTTTGAGGATATGGATGGGCTTGTCAGCAAGAAGGTTGTAAGGGGAACGGGCAACATAAGAAAGGGTCCTGCAATGACCAGGGAGCAAGCCATAAGATGCATGGAGGTGGGGATAGAACTTGCCCAGGAATATGCAAAGCCTGGATACATATTCGGTACAGGCGAGATGGGTATAGCCAATACCACACCATCGAGTGCCATAGTTGCTGTATTATCTGGCAAGCCGGTGCGGGAGGTTACAGGCAGGGGCACTGGTATAGACGAGGATGCCTTTGAGCACAAGGTGAAGGTCATAGAGGACGCCATAAGGGTGAACAATCCCCGTGCAGACGACCCGGTGGATGTATTGAGCAAGGTGGGGGGAGCAGAGATAGGTGGTATATGCGGACTTGTGCTCGGTGCGGTAGCCAGTGGCATACCAGTGGTGGTGGATGGATTCATCTCTACCGCAGGGGCACTCCTTGCCATGAAGATGAAACCAGAGGTAAAGGACTATCTATTTGCATCGCACAATTCGGTCGAAAGGGGTCATAGTGTGATGCTCAATATACTACGGCAAAAACCCTTTGTAGACCTTGAGATGCGCCTCGGTGAGGGCACTGGCTCAGCACTCGGAATATTTCTTATAGAGGCGGGTATAAGGATATATAACGAGATGGCAACTTTTAAGGATGCGGGTGTGTCCGAAGGTAAGGATTGAACCACTTCTGATTCTGAGGGAAACCCCTTTTGTAAAAGGTGTTTCCCTCAGAATCAGAAGTGGTT
>WGFF01000216.1 GCA_015492355.1 Deltaproteobacteria bacterium | reverse complement strand
GCTCAGGGGTTATCTCAAGGACAGGATATATACTTAGGGCCTTTTCCTTTCTCAGGCAAGACCCTCTTAGACAGGGATGAAGGGTAGAGTTCCCCCATGCCATCCCGAGGGTTTCGGGACAGGGACCATCCTGGCAGGGAGAGGACAGGGTATCTTCTCCGTGAGGAGGGGGATTCAGGGGTTTTTCATGGATATACTCATGATAAGTGGAGAGGAATCTGGCGACCTGCACGGTAGCCTCCTTATGAGGGCGCTCAGGGAGATAGACCCAGGGATAAGGGTTATGGGTATGGGTGGAGAGAGGATGCGCGCTGAGGGGCTTGAGGGGATAGACTCAAGGGAGGTCTCTGTTGTGGGCATTGCAGAGGTCTTTGAGAAGGTCCCTTCCATTATAAATGCCTTCAGGAGGCTCAAGGGATTCCTCAGAAACAGGAGGTTCGATTGTGTCGTACTCATAGACTTTCCTGATTTCAATCTCCTCTTTGCTGGGGAGGCTAAAAAGAGGGGAGTGCCTGTAATATACTATATAAGTCCACAGGTATGGGCATGGAGGAGGGGGAGGATAAAGAAGATAGCCCGCCTTGTGGATAAGATGCTCGTTGTCTTTCCCTTCGAGGTGGAACTCTACAGGGCCAGTGGTGTGGATGTGGAGTATGTGGGGCATCCCCTTGTGGATATCGCTGTGTGTGAAATGACCCAGAGGGAGGCAAGGCGTTTTCTCGGTATACCAGAGGACTCCACTGTCATCGCCCTCCTTCCAGGGAGCAGAAAGGATGAGGTGAGACGGCTCCTTCCAGTAATGCTCGATGCAGGAAGACTCATACAGAATAGACTCAAAAAAGGGATACATTTTGTCCTCTCCCCTGCCGATAGTATAGATGACAGGTTTCTTTCGACCTTTCTCAAGGATACAGGGCTGGATGTGAGGGTCTTGAGAGAGAGGATGTATGAACTCCTGAGGGCATCGGATGCCGCTGTGGTTGCCTCTGGCACAGCAACACTCGAAACCTCTCTCATAGGTACACCGATGGTTATAGTGTATATGGTATCATATATCTCCTACCTGATAGGCAGGCTTATGATAGGTGTGAGTCACATAGGGTTACCCAATATCATCGCCGGTAGAACCGTTGTACCAGAGTTCATCCAGGGTGAGGTAACACCTGAGAACATAAGTAAAGAGATAGTGGATATACTCGTGGACCCCGAGAGGAGGGAGAGTATCTCTCAAGGGCTTGAGGGCATAAGGAGTGGTCTTGGCAGAAGTGGTGCCCCTCGGAGGGCAGCCATTGCCATATACAGGACTGTCAAGGGCTCACCTCCAGAGGGTTTCCTCAGGGAAGGAGGGCTCAGGTCGAGCGAGAACTACAGGGGTGTGGAGGCATGAGGGTATATCTGAGGCTTCTGAGATTCCTTGGTCCTTACAGGTTCAGGCTCTTCCTTGCCATTGTATGCATGGTGTGTTTTGCCATCTCCAACGGTGCAATGGCGTATCTTATAGGACCTGTACTTAAATTCCTCTTTTCAAACGATCCGTCCGCAGAGATAAGGCTTGTACCCTTCGATCTTTTCACCATACCCAGGGACAGGATGATAATAGCCATACCCCTCATTATAATAGGGGTATCTGTTGTCAAGGGTTTGAGCTCCTTTGGGCAGTCTTATTTTATGGGATACGTCGGTCAGAGGGTTGTGACCGACCTGAGAGATAGGCTCTACAGGCATATACTCAACCTGCCCGTGGATTATTTCAACAAGACCCCTACAGGCACACTCATATCCAGGGTTACAAACGATGTGAACCTTCTCCAGAGTACGACTGCCGATGCCATATCCACTGTCCTGAAGCAGAGCCTTACGATAGTGGTACTCATGGCAGTGGTTGTGGGCATGGACTGGCAGCTTGCTATCGCCGCCTTTGTTGCCTTCCCCCTTGCCATATATCCCATGATAAGGCTCGGAAAGAAGATGAAAAAGGTATCCACCAAGGGTCAGGTTACCATGGGTACCATGTCATCCCTCCTCCATGAGGCAATAGCAGGGGTGAGGATAGTAAAGGCATTCTGCATGGGCAACTACGAGGCTGAGAGGTTCAGAAAGGAAAACGAGAGGTTCACCAGATACAGGCTCAAGTCCATAAAGGTAAGGAGCATATCCTCTCCCCTTATGGAGACCCTCGGTGCTGTGGGTTTTGCAGTAACGATATGGTATGCAGCGTACAGGATAAACGCAGGCACCCTCACACCCGAGGCATTCATATCCTTCTTTGCAGCGGTAATCATGCTCTACCAGCCGATAAAGGCACTCAACGGGGTCCATCTGAACATCCAGAATGGTCTCGCAGCTGCATCAAGGGTCTTTGAAGTCCTCGATATTCCATCCGAGACAGACCTGCGCCAGGGCGAGGAGGTGCTCGATGGATTCCGTGATTCCATAGAGTTCAGGAAGGTCTCATTTGGATACGGAAAGAGAAGGGTCCTTAAGGATATAGACCTCAGGGTGAGGAAGGGAGAGAAGATAGCCATAGTCGGTTCGAGTGGAGCGGGCAAGACCACCTTTGTCAATCTCATACCCAGGTTCTACGATGTAACAGAGGGCTGTATACTGGTGGATGGCAGGGATATAAGGCATGTAACACTCGAATCCCTGAGGTCCCAGGTCGCCATAATATCCCAGCAGGTGATACTCTTCAACGATACGGTCAAGAGGAATATCGCCTATGGTGATTTCTCAAAGACAGACGAGGAGATAATAAGGGCATCGAAGGCTGCTAATGCCCATGAGTTCATATCCAGACTGCCCCAGGGATACGACACCATGATAGGCGAAGGCGGGGTAAGGCTTTCTGGCGGTGAGAGACAGAGGCTCTCCATAGCAAGGGCTATACTGAAAGACGCACCCATACTCATAATGGATGAGGCTACCTCATCACTCGATACAGAATCAGAACTCGAGGTACAGAAGGGGCTTGAAAACCTCATGCGGGGACGTACGACCTTCATAATCGCACACAGGCTCTCGACTATAAGGAATGCAGACAGGATAATAGTCCTCTCTGGCGGGAGGATAAAGGAGATGGGAAGGCACGAGGAACTCCTCGACAGGGGTGGAGAGTATTCAAGGCTCTACTACATGCAATTCCACGGTATGAAGGAGGGTATTGCAACGTAGGGGATATGGACATAAAAGGTACATACAAATCCCTTCTTGAGAGATTCACCCCTTTTGTATCATCTGTCATCTACTGGTTATTAAAACTTACTGCGTGGACGATGAGGTTCGAGCGCGTTAACTTCGATTTCTACCACAGGAGATTGAAGGAGGGTGCAAACAGTATATTCGCCTTCTGGCACGGAAGGCTTGCCATGATGCCCTTTGCATACAGTGGCAGAGGTGTCGTCATACTTGTAAGCCAGCACAGAGACGGTGAGCTCATAAGCAGGGTCGTTGAGAGGTTCGGCATAGAAAGCGTGCGCGGTTCGTCCACCAGGGGATGGCTTGGCGGTATGAAGGGTCTTTTGAGGGCTATAAGGGAAGGTAAGGATGTAGCCATAACGCCAGATGGTCCTCGGGGACCGTGTATGAAGGTACAGATGGGAGTCCTGCAGGTAGCCAGAAAGACGGGACTTCCCATTAT
>WGFF01000215.1 GCA_015492355.1 Deltaproteobacteria bacterium | reverse complement strand
TTTACATGACCCATCTCCCCTTCAGATTCTACCAGAAGAATATACCCCCCGCAACCGGACTTGAAACCACAGGGATTGACTGCTATTGTTTCTGTTATAACCTTATTTAAGAGAAGGTAATGGGTCATCAAATCGGACCTGAATCTTTGTTGTGGGGAAAACCCTCCGGGCTATCGCCCTTTTTTGTAAAAAAGGGTTTTCCCCAGGCCCCTTTCCCAAAAAACTTTAGATTAAAAGTTTTGGGGAAGGGAGTTTGAGGGGAACCCCTTTTACAAAAGGGGTTCCCCTCAGGATTCAGTCCGAAAAAGATACCCATTACCTAAGAGAATTTAAGAAGAGAGGTGGACCATGATGATTGACACGATGGTTGGAAGGGTGGTGATGGTGTTTGTTCTGTCCCTTGTATTTCCTCTTGAGGTTATGGGGGATGAACCCAGGGTTGTTAGGGTTGCACCGAATGTATATGCATTCATAGGGGCCAGGGGTGGTGCCAATTCTGGATTTGTGATAACAGAGAGGGGTGTTGTTGTGATAGACACTCAGGGTCCAAGGGAACTCGCCCTCCTTTTAAAGGAGAAGATAAGGAAGATTACAGAGAAGCCCATCCTCCATGTTATCAACACCCACTACCATGGAGACCATACCTTTGGCAATCAGTTCTTTGCAGGTACAGGAGAGATTATCGCCCATGAGAATACCAGAACCAGCTTGATAGAGAAGGACAGGATACACAGGGAACGGTTCAGGAGGTTTTTTGGGGAGAGGAGCCTTGATGGTTTTGTCCTTACCCTTCCCACACTGACCTTTATCCATACCCTTACCCTGAGGATGGATGGGAAGAGTATGGTCATCATCCATCCAGGCATCGCCCATACAGATGGGGATGCGGTTGTGTTCCTGCCAGAGGACAGGGTTGTTTTCTCAGGGGATATAGTGTATAAAGACAGGCTTCCATGGCTTGGTGATGGTGATACAGAGGGCTGGCTCAGGGCACTCGATATGCTCATGGAACTCGATGCGGATGTATATGTTCCTGGCCATGGTGATATCGGTGGTAAGGAGACAGTAAGGGCACTTAAGGAATATCTACTGAGCCTCAGAGGAGAGGTGAAAAGACTCATGGAACAGGGAAAGGGGCTCGAGGAGATTAAGAGGGATATATCACTACCTGAGTACAGTGGATACATGAAGTACAGGGAGTGGTTGCCCTTGAATGCGGAAAAGGTCTTTAAAGAGTTTTCAGAACGATAGAGGTGTGTATGAAGACCGTCCTGGAGGTAAGGAATCTTACCAAGTATTTTAACGGTTTTAAGGCTGTTGACACCATATCATTTGACATGTACAGTGGGGAGATACTCGGTCTTCTCGGTCCAAATGGTGCTGGAAAGACGACCACCCTACAGATGCTCCTTGGGCTTACAACACCATCCGGGGGTGAGATAAGGATATTCGGTCTACCCTTTGAAGGGCACAGGGAGGAGATACTCCACAGGGTAAATTTTTCTTCATCCTATGTTGCCCTTCCCTATTCCCTCACCGTGAGGGAAAACCTCATGGTCTTCTGCAGGCTGTACGGTGTAGAGAAGCCAGAAAGGAAGATAGACGAACTCCTGGATATCTTCGAGATAAGGAACATCAAGCACATTCCAGCGAGGAGACTATCATCAGGACAGCTTACGCGCCTGTGTCTTGCAAAGGCACTCCTCAATGATCCTGATATACTCTTTCTTGATGAGCCCACTGCAAGCCTCGATCCTGACATCGCAGACAAGACAAGGGGGCTTTTGAGAAGGATAAGGGAAGAAAGGGGACTTTCCATCCTTTATACATCCCACAACATGAAGGAGATGGAGGAGATGAGCGACAGGGTGATATTTATGGACAGGGGTAGAATAATCGCCATGGACAAACCAGAGGGTATACTCAGGCGGTACAGTGGCAGGAGCCTTGAGGAGGTATTCCTCAAGATAGCAAGAGGCTGAGTGATGGTATATTACAACCCCAGCCAGAACACCCCGGCATCCAGACAGGGATTTGCAGGTGGGGCCTGTAAGGTACCACCATCCTGGTCCCACGGTGGCCCCCTTTTTGAAAAGTATTCCATCATGCTGGGGGTTATACCTCAACCTCCACCATGGTATGGTCTCTTTGGGCTTAAATGGAGTGGGGGCATTGCTTGAGATGTAAAGCCTCATCTTTACAGGTGGAGACCTTCCCAGGAGGGTATTAATGAATATATCGAGGATTCTTGCCTACACTACAAGGCATCTCTATCTCTACAGGCGCAGTCTGCCGAGGCTTATGGAGATATTTTACTGGCCCGTGCTCGATCTCGTGGTCTGGGGTTTTATAAGTGTGTATCTCTCTGAATACCGCGGGGGGCTGCCAGCATTTGTGAGTTTTTTCCTCGGTGCCCTTATACTCTGGGATGTACTCTTTCGCAGTCAGCAGGGTATATCTGTATCCTTCCTTGAGGATATGTGGTCGAGGAATCTTCTCAATATATTTGTAAGCCCTATTACACCATCAGAGTATATAGCCTCTCTTCTTGTCATAAGTTTCATAAAACTCCTCTTCGCCTCCACGGTTATGGTATTCCTTGCGTGGCTTCTCTATTCCTTCAACATACTTACCTTTGGTTTCCATCTCATTCCCCTTGTTGCAAATCTTATAGTGATGGGCTGGTCTGTGGGCATAGTTACCACTGCACTTATCCTCAGGTTTGGTCAGGAGGCAGAGGTGCTTGCCTGGGGTATAGCCTTTCTTTTCCAGCCTGTATCAGCGGTGTTCTATCCTGTGGAGGTGCTCCCACCCTTTCTACAGGGTATAGCCATGTTCATTCCATCGAGCCATGTGTTCGAGGGCATGAGGGCTGTCATATCAGGTGGAGACCTGCCAGTGGAAAAGATGGTGTGGGCTTTTGGACTTAACTGTATGTATATTTTTATTTCTGTGGTATTCTTTTTCTGGATATTCAGAAGGGTAAAGGAAAAGGGACTCCTTACAAAGATAGGGGAATAGGAACAGTCTTTTGAGGATTACTTACAAAAGAGATTCTACCATGTGAAATCAATAAGGAGATAAAGAATGAGAAGCAATGATAAGAACCTGATAGTCTTTGGAGATGCTCAAAATATGAAAGAACTGAAAGACAGGAGTGTACATCTGGTGGTTACATCTCCTCCATACTTTAATGCACCATTTGATTATCCGGATCTGTTCAAAAATTACAATGATTTTCTGAATCTGATGAGAAATGTATCTAAGGAGATAAAGAGGGTGTTGGATAGAGGAAGGATTGTATCTCTTGTAGTGGATGATACGTTGATTAAGGGGGAGAAATATCCTGTAGTTGCTGACATAACAAAGATATTTATAGAAACGGGATTCAGATACAGAGAACGGATCGTCTGGATAAAGCCCGAGGGATACATCAGAATAAGCAAGAGAAGTGGCGTTCTTCTTCAGCATCCATATCCTATGTATTATTATCCTGATAACCTACAGGAATCCATCCTCATATTTCAGAATGAGGAATTTGACTACAAGAAGATATCAAAGGAGATGAAGGAAGCCTCTAAGGTGGATATTGAAAGATATCAGAAGGAGAAGTGGTACCTGAATGTATGGCAGATTACGAATGTCCTGCCGACAAATAACAGGA
>WGFF01000214.1 GCA_015492355.1 Deltaproteobacteria bacterium | reverse complement strand
CAAAAGGGGTTTCCCTCAGAATACAGGGAGATTTCAGTCCGAAAAAGATACCCAATTACCTTTCATCCCCACCCACAGGAAGGGGCATTATGGCAGAGGTTGTACATGGTCTCTATAACACGTAAAGGGCTCATGCCTCTGGACTATTGTTTTTTCTGAGGTGATTTTCCCCTTGGTACCTGGTCTTTTGGCAGAAGGTTTCTGGGAAGGGAGCGTGAGGAACCTGTGGTTTGTTACCGTTTACAAAAAGGGTTTCCCCAGCAGGGTATAAAAATAGGGGTCAGCCCATAGACCAACCCCTTATTTTCACTACAAAATCCCTGGTGGAGGTGGTGGGAGTCGAACCCACGTCCGGAGACGCCTCAGCCGGGGCATCTACATACTTAGCCTGTGTAATTATATCTCGTACCCGATCCCCCACAGGCATGGTATCAGGGTACCAGTCCGGAAAGGGTATTCGCCATGAGGACCTCCGGACCCATCCTCATGACTATCCTGCTAACCCGTCGCCCTATAGGTCCCGCAGGAAAGAACCTACAGGACGCTGGCTGGTCTGATTAGGCAGCCAGTGCGTAGTTGTAGTCGTTGGCGACTATTTTTGCCTGCCTGTTTTACGAGGTGGCAGACCTCGGTATGCTTCCCTCAGCCTTGGTTTCGTCCCGTCGAAACCCGTCACCCCCTTTTTATATTCTACTATATCTTCTTTACCCTTTTCAATACCTTCGCCATCTCCTTTTCCGCTGTCCTTCTTTTTATTGTCTCGCGCTTATCGTAAAGGGTCTTGCCCCGTGCAAGGGCTATCTCAACCTTAGCCTTTCCGTCCTTGAAATATATCCTGGTAGGTATGAGTGTATAGCCCTTCTCCCTTGTCTTGCCTATAAGCCTCCTTATCTCCCTTTTATGGAGGAGCAACTTCCTTGTCCTGTCAGGGTCATACCTTGTTGTGCTGTCTGCCATAGAATAGGGACTTATATGGGTGTTTACAAGGAACACCTCTCCGTTAATTATCCTCGCATAACTATCCTTTATATTGACCCTGCCTGCCCTGAGGGACTTGACCTCACTACCAACGAGGACAATACCTGCCTCGAACTTCTCCTCGATGAAATAATCATGATAAGCCTTCTTGTTCTGACAGACTACCTTAACCGACAACTCAAACCACCTTTATAACACGAGGTCTGTAGCTCCCCCTCTTTTCAGCAACAGTGGAGTATATCTTGAGCCCTATAAAGGAAAGGAATAGAAAGACAAAACCGAGCACGGTGGACACAGTGTCGGGATTGTATCCCGGATAGAACTCCCTTGTAACAATCTGTCCAATGACAACACCTGCTATGAAGCAGAAAAGGGGTATGAGGTAGAAGAGTATGCCAACCTTGAGCATGGTTGCGGTGCCCACCATGAATACCACCCTGTCCCCAACCTTCACACCAACAGGGTCATCAGCCTCGACCACCATCTCTGTCTCGCTCACGGTATGGCACAGGCTCTTGGATACACACCTCTCACAGGCACCACCCTTAGGGGCCTTTATTACAACGGTATTACCCTTTTTTTCTATAACTATACCGCGCTCCTCTATCATAAAAAGATGGTATCAAATAAAATACACCTTTTCAAGGATACCTCCCGGCACCTGTGTTACTGATGTTACGTAAAAAGAATATACCTTATCTCCCTTTCGTTGGTCCTTATCCAGTTGAAGATATCCAAAAGTATGTCTATAGGGTTCTTTTCAGGATACCATCCTGTAACCTCACTTACATGGGAGATGTCGGATATATATATCCTTACATCAGCCTCCCTTTCCTTCTCTTCACTGCCTATGCTGATCTTATTACCTGTAATTTCCCTGCACAGCATTGTTGTTTCATAAAGTGAGAGGCTTGTCTCCTTTCCACCACCCACATTGAAGACCTTTTTATTCACCACATCCATATTATCCATCTGCCATTCTATGAGCCTGAAAAGGTCTTCTATATGGAGGAGGTCCCTTACCTGTTTGCCCTTCCCACCGTACCCTATGTAGACGAGTGGTTTTCTGAAGTAGTGGTATCCCATCCACAGGGTAAACACCCCCTGATCCACCTTGCCCATCTGCCATGGTCCTGCTATGACACCACACCTGTTGATAACACCCCGCAGTCCGTACATGACAAGATACTCCTGAAGTATAATCTCCGAGGCAAATTTTGTCGCACCGTAAAGTGACCTGTAGCCATCCAGAGGAAAGTTGTGAGATATGCCCCTTGATGATGCACCTGGAAAGGGCTGACTGTCCGTAAGCTCAAAGCGTGTTCTGCCCTCCACAAAATCAAGGGCGTTGAGCTTCTCAATGGGATAGACCCTGCTCGTAGAAAGAAAGATTATATCCGCACAACTCCTCCTTGCCAGCTCAAGACAATTGATGGTGCCCACGAGATTTGTGTTCACCACGTAGGCAGGCTGTGATCTGAAACCAGCAAGGACAGATGGCTCTGCAGAACATTCTATTATAACATCTGGCTCAAATCCATCTATCGCAAGGTCCTCCGGGTTCCTTATATCACCGTGTACGAATTCTATGCCATTCTGTTTGAGTCTTTTAAGATTAAGCTCAGAACCCCTTCTCTTGAGATTATCGAGACAGACAACCCTTGCGGTATGATAT
>WGFF01000213.1 GCA_015492355.1 Deltaproteobacteria bacterium | reverse complement strand
TCTCAAGATAGGTGAAAAAGGGGGCAAGCCTCAGTTCACTTACCAGTCCACCAAAACCGTACTTTATGAGAACAACGATAATCTGGTTGAGGCGTTTTATATTCCTGTAGGTAGAATAATGCATCTCTTCCAGACTACTTCTTTCTGCCCTTGTGTTCGAGTTCCTCTATCTTCTTTTCGATCGCATCCACCTTTTCCCTTGCAACCCTTGCCATCTCCTTTATCACGTCTATATCCTCTTTTGTCGCAAGGTTCAGCCTTTCTACAAACCTCTGGGAGAAGTCCACCACCTCTTCTTCGAGCCTTTCCTTGCCAGAACGGAGTGTGGAGAGGAGCTCCTTTACCAGATTCATGCTCTCCTCGACTATCATGTTCTCAAGCCTCTTTTTCGGTGTGAGTCCTTCACCTTCCTTGCCTGTCTTTACCTCCTTCTCGCCCAGCCTCTGGAGTTCGCCCACCAGTTCCTTTATCTTTTTTTCTAGTCCAAGGCCTATAAGAATAGCCCTGTCGATAAAATCCGTCATAACCGCCTCCTTGGTTTTTCAGGTTTATGACGAAAAACTCTTCTCCATACCGAAATAGTCCTTTCCAGCCCCTCCAAGATACCAGCCATTGCATACATCTCCCCTGTTCATTGCCTTGAGCCTTCTTATAGCCTCCTCCCCGTCCATCGTACCGTTCATCCTCTGTCTGAATATATCCACAATCTCTGCTGTGTCCTCATGGGAGGGGGATATCCTTACAGCCCTTACACCTATGTTTTTGAGGTCCTCGATGAATTCTACAAGCGTGTAGGTACGTGCACTTAGTATGGATGTACCATTTACAGTAAATATGGGGTCTCCCTTCAGGGTCTTGAGTTCCATACCCTCTGGATACAGGGAGCACTGGTGTTTACAGTCCTTTCTTGTAAGATTGTACGACCTCAGGGTGTAGCACCTCCAGGAGAAGGCAAGGGGCACCTTGCCATGACCGAACACCTCTCCAGAGATGCCGGTAGCCTTGATATTGTGCTCGATAGACCTCCTGGGGAGTTCAACAGGGAAGGTAACCCATCTTATGCCGAGTCTCTTAAGGAACTCTATGGTGGGAACGTTGTAGGTTGTAATATGTGGTCCTGCCACAATCTCCCTCACAGCACCGTCTACCATGTTGAAGACCGACATATCATTCGCCTCCACTGCAAAGGGGAGGGTCAGTATATCCCTTATGATATCGAGTTCCTCTTCGTTCGATACAACCGCAAGGGTGGATACAACCACCTTCTTCCCGCTACTTTCAAGCATCCTGCCGATCTCTTCCAGGTCCTGTAAAGAGAGCCTTCTTTTCCTGGAGCATACGACCTCGCCTATGTAGACCCTGTCAACGTCTAAATCGCACACCTCCTCGTAGAATCTCAGGAGATCGTCCCTTCCCCAGTCAAAGAGTACTGGTCCCAGCGTAAGTTCCATAAGCCTCTCCATGGATGCGGGGAGCCCTCTCCGAATCAGAGGTATGGTCCCCTCTTTCCATCCCCATTCCTCCGTAGAGGAACATCAAACCGGTTGATGTCTTCTGGGGAGGGACCGATGGATTTCGATTCACACCAGTGAGCCTCAAGAAGGTCTGGTCTATATGACCTTAAAGAATTTCCAGCGCCAGACAGGCTACTCGGCAAAGGGAGCCTCCCATCCAGAAAAAAGCCCTCCCCCCACCCCTGTACGGTTCTAAGGAGTCATTAACAAAAAGTCTATCTCCTTTTCTGAAAATATCAACTGGCTGTTGACTGGAAACATAGAACAAACTACCCCGCGGTAAGCAGTGGGGTATTCAACCTTAAGAGATTAAAACCCACGGTAAGTATAAAAGACCTTGAAGGCAAAGTCAATGAGATAGGTTTTTTGAGTGAAAAGGGTTCCAAACAGGTCTATTTCCCTGCATAACAGCCGAGTGTATGTTTTGTCCCCTCGAAGGTCTTGACCGTCTTTTCACTCCATTGAGGCTCAACCCTGTAGAGAGAGGGCTCCCTGTAGTAGGAATCGAGCGCCATCCTCAATACCCCGGTCATCTCACCCACATAACTCTTTGTCCTCTGGCGACCTTCTATCTTGAGGGCATCTATACCAGCGGATATAAGGTCAGGGATTATTTCCAGTACGTTGAGCGATTCAGGGTCCTCCATGGCGTAATATCTTCTGCCGTCGGGCGCTATGTACCTCCCCTTACAGCACGTGGGATATGGAGAGGACTCCTCCCTGCCGAGTCGATTCAATACGACCCCGTTCAGTGCTATTGTCATCCCCCCTGAATCGTCCGTATCAAAGCGTACAAACCTCGATGGAGAACATGCCCCCTCTGTGTTGGTGGATGCGCCTGTAACAAAGGATGAAAGATAGCACCTGCCCTCTATGTTTATGCACAGTCCACCGAGGGCAAATACCTCTATCTCCACATCCGTATTCTCCCTGAGGGTCCTTATCTCATCCACGGTGAGTACCCTCGACAGTACGACCCTTTTTATACCGAAGTGCCTCCTGTAGAAGTTTATGCTCTCGTAATTGGACGAGCTCGCCTGTGTGGAAAGATGGATGTTCAGGTCAGGATATCTCTTCCTTGCATAGTCGAGTATGCCGAGGTTGGCTATTATGAGGGCATCTGCCCCGAGTTCCACTGCCTGATCCACAGCCCTGAACCATTCCCTGTATGTATCCATCTGGGGAAAGGTATTTACAGCGATGTAGACCTTCCTTCCCCTCTCCCTTGCATACTCTATCCCCTGGCTCAGTTCCTCTGGTGTGAAGTTCAATCCCTCGAAATTACGTGCATTTGTGGCGTCCGAGAACCCTGTATACACCGCATCGGCACCACTGTCCACAGCGGTCTTGAGGGACGAAAGATTCCCCGCAGGGGATACTATCTCCACCTTTTTAGGACTCCTGAATCTTTCCATGAAAGGGATTTCTTACTCAGAATGGTACATCATCCATATCCATTGGGGGTGGCTGGTTCTCCTCAGGTCCCTGGGATTCCTCAGCGGTTCTCTCCCTGTCTGGCACACCCAGCATCTGCATGGTATTTGCCACTATCTCCGTGGTATATCGCTTTATACCGTCCTTGTCATCCCACTGCCTTGTCTGGAGCCTTCCCTCGATATAGACCTGTTTGCCCTTTGAAAGGTACTCCCCGCATATCTCCGCAAGTCTACCGAAGGCAACTATCCTGTGCCACTCTGTCCTTGTTTCCTTTTGTCCGTCCCTGTTCGTCCAGGTCTCACTCGTTGCTATCCTGAAGTTTGCAACAGCCATCCCTGTAGGTGTATAACGTATCTCAGGGTCTGCCCCGAGGTTTCCAACGAGTATTACCTTGTTTACTCCTGCCATGCCCCCTCCACATGTTCGTCCCGGGTTTTGTCTAATCTAAAGGGTCAGAACATTTTCTTCAGGGGGTTACACCCCCTGAAACCCCCTCCTTACAAAGGTATGTTTATTATAAAAGCAACTTCGTTGCTTTGCTTCAGGGGATTACACCCCCTGAAACCCCCATGGATTTACTG
>WGFF01000212.1 GCA_015492355.1 Deltaproteobacteria bacterium | reverse complement strand
GATGGAAAATATGGAATTATTGGAATGACTAAAGTGCTGGCAACAAGGACCGGGACTCTGGGAGCAGGGAAAGAGTTGTGCAAGCCAAGTATTTGATTTTAAAAGGAAAAGAGGGAAAACCAGACCTGAAACCAAGCCCTTTGTTATAGGTGTTGACACCAGAGACCTTATGTGTTATCTTAATCGCTGTGGCAGGGGATGCCCCTTGCCAAGGTTGGGGTCGCGGGTTCGATCCCCGTCTCCCGCTCCAAGATGTTATAAAAACAGGGGTTGGCTCCATGCCAACCCTTTTTTGTTTTCAAAAACAGTCCATACCCGCTGATGAGGAAACCCTTTTACAAGAAGG
Organism: Deltaproteobacteria bacterium; assembly: GCA_015492355.1. Lineage (GTDB taxonomy): Bacteria > Desulfobacterota > GWC2-55-46 > GWC2-55-46 > S146-73 > S146-73. Next base: position 12,345 of record WGFF01000212.1, on the reverse strand, counting down.
GTAATAACCCAAAAAGTGATAACCCAAAGGTGATAATTCACAAGACTTCCCCTCCCAAAACCCTGTGCCAAGGTCTTCGGGGATGGTAGGGAGGTTGTCATCATGGATAGGAATACTGGATTAATACGATGCATGGATGTGTTAGACACCATGCGGTGGTTCTTAACAGGTTCTGTTTTTTTAATGCTGACCCTTCTTTCCTCCATGGCTCATTCAGCCACCCTATATATGCCAGACGATTGTGCCAATCTCCATGCCTGTTTCCAGAAAATGTCGCCTAATGATACACTGATAATCCGTGATGGTGTGTATACTGGTGCCAGCAATACCATCTCACACAATGCAGGGGAGTATCCACCCAACGGAAGTGGCAACAGTGGTGATCCCAACAACGGCTACACAGTAATCCGTGCAGAGAACGATGGAAAGGTAACCTTCGATGGAGAGAAAAAGGAGCGGTTGTTCTACCTGAATAGAGGCGAGCATGCCTATCTAATATTTCGGGGTATCAAGTTCATCAATCCATCAAATACGGCATCGACCCGTGATGCTGTTGGTCTGTACCAGAACTGTAATTGCCATCACATCAAATTTATCCGTGTGGGAGCCATGGTAAGTGATCCACAGGGGAGTGCCTCTGGTTTTGCCATATACAAGGCTTCGTACATACTCCTTGAGGAGTCCTATGTATGGGGCGAGAGTAGATACGGGATTCTTTTATCAATAAGTGAGCATATTATAGTGAGGAGATGTGTTGTGAGGCTCGATAGAGCCTATGGAAGTGGTTGGCCTATATCACTGTTCCAGAGTTATGACTCCAAATACGTGGAATGGCAGAACAATATAGCCATTGATTCGGACTCGGATTATTATACTAACTACTCCTACATAGGCTCGGCTTTCAATACACGGAAGATATATGTTCATTCAAGTGGTACCTATTACACCGAGGACAACCGGTTCAGGGGTAATATTGCATTGAATATACATCACTACAAGGGAGGTTCTTCCGAATCTTCCACAACGGTTGGACCTGCATATCAGATAGCAGTTGATGGTGACTCCACACTGCCCAACACCTACGAACACAACGTGGGCTGGGATGTATCCGCAGGAATAAGGAATACTGGGGATACGAACAATGCCAGGGCTACGGTCAAGAACATGACCCTCTACGTACCCCGCCAGCCTGCTGACCCTAATGGTGAGGGATACGGGGTACGTCATACCTATCTTACCATTACGGACAGTATTATCATAGGTGGTGAGAAGTACGGAATAGGATACGGTGCAGAGAGTGACTACAATGTTATTTATAATACAGGGGATGATTTTGCCTATAGCTCTACACCCGGTGCCAACGACAGGACCGTGGATAAGGGCAATGCGATAAATCCTGTTTACGATTCATCTGGCAATCCATCAGGTGGGCTTAAGTATATTACAAGAATAGAGTCTTCCTCGAATCTCTCCACCATAGGCAGTGGTGGAGGAAGTGTTGGGGCAACCATACTCTACAGGTACGGAGAGTCTGGTACACTATGGGGTGAGACAGGCTACAATACCCTGACTGATGAATCTCTCTGGCCCTTTCCGTACGAGGAACAGATACGTTCCGATTTCAGGACCTACAATCCAGGTGGAACAGATAGCTCCAAGCCAGATGGAAAGAGAGGCTTTTGTGCCGATGGTAAGGGACTGTACGGTGGCAATATAACACTCACATCCTATATATGGGAATATCTGGGTAATCCATGCCCTCCTGAGATATGTGACTACGAGCCTTCACCTCCTCAGAACCTCAGGGTGAGATGAAAAAAACGAAATGGCACGAGCACATAAGACCCTAAACCTCCTCGAAGATGGTCTGTTCCACATCTCATTATATCCTGATTTGAATTGAAATTTTGGTATTTTTGTGTTAAGAGTTTTTAAGAATAGCAATACCCCGCTACAACGTTTTTTTCAAGGAGACTTCAGGGTTTGAGATATGGCAGGGCATTCCAAATGGGCTAATATAAAGCACAGGAAGGCACGGAGCGATGCCAGGAAGGGCAAGGTTTTTTCCAAGCTTGCCAAGGAGTTGATGGTCGCATCCAAGCTCGGGGGGAGCGATCCAGCGAGCAATCCCAGGCTGAGGGCTGCGATAGACAGGGCGAGGGCTGAGAACATGCCCCAGGAGAATATAGAGAGGGCTATAAAAAAGGGTGCTGGTGAGCTCGAGGGTGTGAACTACGAGGAGGGTATCTACGAGGGCTATGGTCCTGGAGGTGTGGCAATACTTGTAAGCTTCATGACCGATAACAGGAACAGGACCGTCTCAGAGGTAAGACATGTATTCACGAAATTTGGTGGCAGACTCGGCGAGAGCGGGTCTGTGAGCTGGATGTTCGAGAAAAAGGGGATGTTCACCTTTGATATGGATTCAGTCCAGGAGGACCTCCTCATGGAGGTCTCCCTTGAAGCAGGGGCTGAGGATGTGGTGGAGAACAAGGAGGACAGGGTCTTTGAGGTGTATACAGATCCGCAGGACTTCATGGATGTGAAGGCCCGTTTCGATGAAAAGGGGCTCAAATACACCCTTGCAGAGATATCCATGGTGCCCAGATCAACCGTTCATGTAGAGGGCAGGGATGCCCAGAACCTGCTGAGACTCCTTGAGGAGCTCGAAGATCTTGACGATGTGCAGAATGTCTATGCCAATTTTGACATTCCTGCCCGGGAGATGGCAGAGATGGCATGATGCACAGTTCGTCAAAGACTTATGGGGCAGGGATTTTGAAGATACTCGGCATAGACCCTGGTACCCTTGTAACGGGTTATGGTATAGTCGAGAGGGGTGGAAAAAACGGGCTTAGCTATCTCTGTGACGGGGAGATAACGGTCAATCCCTCTATGTCCCTTTCTGAACGTCTCTTAGCCATCTCCAAGGGTATAGACAAGTTGATAGAGAGGTTCAAGCCAGATGCTCTTGCTGTAGAATCACTCTTCTTTTCCAAGAACGTAAAGAGTGCCATAATGCTCGGTCACGCAAGGGGAGTGGTACTTCTTTCAGCGGCATCGTCAGGGCTCGAGGTATTTGAATACCCACCTTTGAAGATAAAACAGGCTATTGTTGGATACGGTGGTGCATCGAAGGAGCAGGTTCAAAGGATGGTCAAGGTGCTTCTCAATATAAAGGACCTTTCCAGCCCTGATTCTGCGGATGCCCTGGCTGTTGCAATCTGTCATATCCATCATTCATCCGGTATACCGATATGATAGCCCATATTAATGGAAGGCTTACCTTGAAGAGCATGGACTCTGTGGTGGTGGATGTGGGGGGTGTGGGCTATGAGCTGGTAGTTCCCCTCTCCACGTACCAGAGACTCCCTGATGTCGGTCAGGCAGTAAGCATGGCTGTATGTACATATCTCAAGGACGATTCCATTCAGCTTTACGGCTTTTTGACCCATGAGGAGAAAAGGGTTTTTCAGATGTTACTCGGGGTCTCTGGCATAGGACCCAAACTTGCCTGTAATATACTTTCAGGTGTCTCTGCAGATGAACTTGTATCATTCATATCGAGGGGTGATGTAAGGGGGCTGAGCTCTGTCCCAGGGCTTGGCTGTAAAACCGCTGAAAGGCTCATACTCGAACTCAAGGACAAGGTAGGCGTTGTTGAAAAGAAGCCTGTTGTGCAGGAAGACCCCTTGAGAAACGATGTGATATCAGCCCTTTCCAACCTTGGATACAGAAACCAGCAGGCAGAGGAGGCTGTAAAAAAGGCACAGGCTATACTGAAAAAGGATGCGGGCTTTGAGGACCTTCTCAGGACAGCCCTGAGGATGCTCATGGCTGGATAGGCTCTAAGGTTTTCTGGAAGGGTTCACGGGGAAGACCTTTTTACAGAGGGTTCCTCCTCTGAATATATCCAGAATCTGATCCATAAAGATGAAAAAACGAGAAATTACACCTGTACCTCTCGAAGAGGACGAGGGTTTTGAGGCAACCCTGAGGCCCAGGCTCATAGACGAGTTCATAGGACAGGATAGGCTCAAGGAGAACCTCAAGGTATTCATACAGGCAGCAAAGGAGAGGGGAGAGGCACTCGATCATGTCCTTTTCTACGGTCCCCCAGGTCTCGGCAAGACCACCATGGCACACATAATAGCCAATGAGCTGGGGAGCAACATCCGTGTAACATCTGGACCTGCCATAGAGAAGTCAGGAGACCTGGCTGCCATACTCACCAATCTCGAAGAAAGGGATGTACTCTTTATCGACGAGATACACCGTCTGCCCAATCCTGTGGAGGAGATGCTCTATCCTGCCATGGAGGACTATAACATAGATATAATAATCGGGCAGGGTCCTTCAGCAAGGTCTGTAAGACTGCCGATCCCTAAGTTTACACTCATCGGTGCAACCACGAGGGCCGGTCTCATCACATCACCACTCAGAGACAGGTTCGGTGTGATACAGAGGTTCGATTTCTACACACCCGATGATATTAAGAAGGTAATCACCCGATCCGGTGCCATACTCGGCATAAAGATAACCCATGATGGTGCGGATGAGCTGGCAAAGAGGTCCAGGGGTACACCCAGGGTGGCGAATCGTCTCTTAAGGAGGGTAAGGGATTTTGCACAGGTAAGGGCAGATGGCGTTATAACAAAGGATGTTGCCCAGAGGGCACTCGATATGCTCGAGATAGACTCACGTGGTTTTGACAAGATGGACAGAAGGATACTCCTTACCATCATTGATAAGTTCAACGGTGGTCCAGTTGGTATAGATGCACTGGCTGCAGCACTCCATGAAGAGAAGGATGCCCTTGAAGACCTCTATGAGCCCTATCTTATACAGGAAGGGTTCATAAACCGCACACCCCGTGGAAGGGTTGCTACAATCTCTGCATACAGGCACATAGGAAGAACATACAGAGAAGGACACAAGGACAGTGAACAGGGAAAATTGTTCTGACAATCTCTTGCCCAATCCTTCCGGTAATGTTGCTGAAAAGAAGCCCCGCCTCCTTGTGCATATGTGCTGTGGTCCGTGTTCCATCTATCCCCTCAGGCGTATCCTCGCTGACAGAATGGATGTATGGGGGTTATTCTACAACCCGAATATCCATCCCTTGGCAGAGTTCAGAAGACGCCTTGAGGCTGTAAGAGAGCTTGCAAGGTTCATGTCCATCTCTGTACTCTTTTTCGATGACTACAGACCCTCTGAGTTCGTAAAAGGTATAAAGGCTATAGAGGATACCACAAAACATCCTCCAAGGGATAGAAGATGCAGGTATTGTTACTCTTCAAGGCTTGAGCTCACAGCCATGGTGGCTAAGGAGAGGGGTTTTGATGCCTTTTCCACATCCCTTCTCTACAGCAGGAGGCAGAACCACCAGCTTATAAAGGAAATAGGAATAGAACTCTCTCAAAAGTATGGTATACTTTTTTACTATCAGGACTTCAGAGAGGGCTGGAAAGAAGGTATCGTGGAATCCAGAAGACTGGGGCTTTACAGACAGAACTACTGTGGATGCATATACAGTAGGATAGAGCGTTTTTCAGGGGGTAACAGTAGGGGTAGTGCAGGCAGTCTCGATAGAGATAATAGATAATCTTCCCGTTGCAAGGCAGAATGTGGAGATAGTGGAGCGAAAGGGCACAGGGCATCCTGATTATATCTGTGATGCGGTTATGGATGCCATCTCTGTCAACCTGAGTCGTGAGTACGTAAAACTCTTCGGTGAGGTGCTCCATCACAACATAGACAAGGGGCTTCTCGTTGCAGGACAGGTGGAAAAGGGTTTTGGTGGCGGAAGGGTGATAAAGCCCATGGAATTCATCATCGGGGACAGGGCTACGTTCAGGGCTGGCAGGAAGAGGATACCGGTGGTTGAGATTGTGAAGGCAACAGTGAGGGACTGGTTCAGAGAGAATCTCAGATACGTCGATCCTGAAAAAGACCTCAAGATAAGGGTGGTGCTCGGTGAGGGCTCTGTGGAACTTACGGATATCTTCAAGCGGAAGGGCAGAATAAAGGGTGCCAACGATACATCCGCCACAGTAGGATACGCACCCTTTACACCCACGGAAAGGGCTGTATACGAGTTTGAGAGATTCATAAACTCCCCTGCCTTCAAGACAAGGTTTCCAGAGACAGGCGAGGATGTGAAGGTAATGGGATTCAGGTACGGGAATGAACTCGATATAACCGTTGCCTGCCCGCTTATTGCCAGATATATAAAGAACGAAAAGGAATATTTCTCCAGAAAAAACGCTGTCTTTCAAGCACTTAAACGTTTTGCCTCAGAATTTCCCTTCGGTAGGGTCGTGGTAAATCTCAACACACTCGATAGAAAGGGCTCTGGGGTAGGAGGGGTGTATCTATCCCTTCTGGGTACATCTGCAGAGGATGCGGACTCAGGGCAGGTTGGCAGAGGCAACAGGGTGAATGGTGTCATCTCCCTTAACAGACCCACTGGCACAGAGGCTGCTGCAGGGAAGAATCCCGTAAGCCATGTAGGCAAGATATACACAGTCCTTGCCCATCGCATGGCAAAGGAGATTTATGAGCGTGTGGACGGCATTGCAGAGGTATACGTATGGTTTCTGAGCCAGATAGGTGCACCCATAGACAAGCCAAAACATGTATCCATACAGGTGATACCACGCAGGCGTCTTGTGCACAGGACTGTAGAAAGACAGGTAAGGTTTATACTCGATGAATTCCTCTCTGGTATAACCATATTTACAGGTGAGCTTGTAAGGGGCGAGTACCCTGTATGTTAAGAGAGATCCTTTTTAATTAATCCGGAGGGTTGGTGATGGTGGAGCAAGGGTCTTTAAGGTACAAAAGACTTAAAAAGATACTCCTTGACAGAAAGAGAAAGATGTGGAACGACCTGAGGGATGAGATATTCAGGAAACTGGGCAAGGAGTACAATACCCAGTTCGACAATCCCCACGATATCGAAGAACTTGCCCTTATAGACCTCATCGAGGATACCGGACTTGCCATTGCTGATATACGGAGAAAGGAACTCACAGAGATGGATGAAGCCCTCAGAAAGCTCGAGGACGGCACATACGGTATATGCAACGAATGTGGCGAGGATATAGACGAAGGAAGACTCAAGGTCATGCCATTTACAACCCTCTGTGTGAAGTGCCAGGCAAAGGCTGAGGGCAAGGGATTGTAATTAAAAGTTTTGGGGAAGGGAGTTTGAGGGAAACCCCTTTTACAAAAGGGGTTTCCCTCAGGATACAGACAGATTTTAGTCCGAAAAAGATACCCATTACCTCGGAAATTATGTCTCCCTTTGCGAGAGTGAAACGGTCATGCTGTCCTTCAGACCAGGATATATATCCCTGTACGAGAGCGGGGAGCTGGAAAAGAGGATAAAACTCCTTAATGCCATACTTGAGGATTGCGTACTATGTCCAAGGAAATGCAGGGTAAACAGGACAGAAGATGAAAAGGGTGTATGCAGGGTAGGCAGGCTCCCTGTTGTATCGTCCTTCCATCCCCACTTTGGCGAGGAACCACCCCTTGTGGGATACATGGGTAGTGGCACCATATTCCTTACGTACTGCAATCTCAAGTGTATCTTCTGCCAGAACTACGATATAAGCCATCTCGGGGAGGGCAGGGAGGTGGGTTTTGAGGAGCTCTCCTCCATGATGATAGCCCTCCAGAGGCAGGGCTGTCACAACATCAACTTCGTAACACCCACACACCAGATACCCCAGATAGTATCTGCCCTGCCCAGAGCTATAGACAAGGGGCTCGAAATACCTCTTGTATACAACTGTGGGGGGTACGAGTCCACAGAGACCCTAAAACTTCTTGATGGCATATTCGATATATACATGCCAGATATAAAGTACGGTGATAACGATGTTGCAGAGAGGCTCTCTTCTGCACCTGATTATGTGGAGGTTGTAAAGGAGGCTGTAAAGGAGATGCACAGGCAGGTGGGAGACCTTGTTGTGGATAAAAACGGCATAGCACGGAGGGGACTTATAGTAAGACACCTTGTGCTTCCCGAGGGGCTCGCAGGCACAGAAAAGGTGATGCGGTTCATAGCAGAGGAGATATCCCCTGATACATACGTGAATATCATGGATCAGTACAGACCATGCTACAAGGCACACAAAGACCCTGCCATGTCGAGACGCATAACAACAGATGAGTTCGAGGAAGCAGTAAGGATAGCCATAAATGTAGGACTCAGGAGGATAGAAGGGGTGCATGTGTGACAATGCCCCCTTCCAGAGGGTTTTGATCCCTCAGGGTTAAATCCCAAGCCACTTTGTAGATGGAGACGATACGGCAGATATCCGCAGGTGGGGTGGTATTCAGGAGGGTCCCCGGTGGAGTGGAGGTGGCACTCATAAGTGTGAAGGATGGCAGTGTGTGGGCTCTGCCAAAGGGACTTGTTGAGAGGGGAGAGAATATCGCAAGGACAGCCCACAGGGAGGTAAAGGAAGAGACAGGGCTCGATGGAAGGATAATAAGAAAGATAGACAGTATAAAGTACTTTTATGCCCACAAAGAGAAGGGGGTAACAAAGAGGTTCTTCAAGATAGTCTATTTCTTCCTCATGGAGTATACGGGCGGGGATGTGAAGAACCACGATACCGAGGTGGTGGAATGCAGGTGGTTTCCCATCAACAGGGCGATAGAACTTGCAACCTACAGGGATGAGAAGGAAATACTGAGAAAGGCAAAAGAGATAATAGATGAAGATAACAGATAGGCTAATAAAAGACCATGGACTTACGCGCGAGGAATACGAAAGGATAGTGGAGTACCTCGGAAGGGCACCTAATATAGTTGAGCTGGGTATATTTTCAGCCATGTGGAGTGAGCACTGTAGTTACAAATCCTCGAGGATCTATCTCAAGGAGTTTCCAACCGAGGGTAGATACGTAATCCAGGGTCCTGGTGAGAATGCGGGTATAGTGGACATAGGGGATGGGTTCTGTATAGCCTTCAAGATGGAGAGCCATAACCATCCTTCCTACATAGAGCCGTATCAGGGTGCTGCCACAGGTGTGGGCGGCATACTCAGGGATATATTCACAATGGGTGCAAGGCCCCTTGCATCCCTTGATTCACTTCGGTTCGGTCCACTCAAGGAGCCCAGAAACAGGTTTCTCCTCGAGGGGGTGGTCTCTGGGATAGCTGGTTATGGCAACTGTGTGGGGGTGCCAACAGTGGGTGGAGAGGTGTATTTCCATGAGTCCTACAACGGAAACTGCCTTGTGAACGTCATGACAGTGGGGCTTGTAAGGAAGGAGAGGATTTTTAGGGCAAGGGCAGGCGGGGTGGGCAATCCCCTGATGTATGTGGGTGCCAAGACAGGAAGGGATGGTATACACGGTGCGGTCATGGCATCGGATGTATTCGGCGAGGGCGGGGAGGAGAGGCGCCCAACAGTGCAGGTGGGAGACCCCTTCAGCGAAAAACTCCTCCTTGAGGCGTGTCTGGAGCTTTTTAAGACCGACTGTGTCGTGGGCATACAGGATATGGGGGCAGCAGGGCTTACATCATCGAGTGTTGAGATGGCTTCAAGGGGAGGGACAGGCATAGAGATAGATATAACCAGGGTGCCGAGACGGGAGGAGGGCATGACACCCTATGAGGTCATGCTCTCTGAATCGCAGGAGAGGATGCTCATAGTGGTGAGAAAGGGCAGTGAGGATACTGTAAAGAGGATATTCAATAAATGGGGACTCGATGCGTGTGTCATCGGCATGGTCACTGGCGATGGCAAACTCAGGGTGAAGGATGGGGATGAGACAGTTGCAGAGATACCGGTAAAGGCACTCACAGACAATGCACCTGTATACAGAAGACCATCAAGGGTACCTTCCTGGCAGGATGGGCTCAAGAGGCTGAATGTAAAGGAACTTCCCCTGCCAGCGGACTTCAACGGTATCCTTCTGAGGCTTGTCTCTTCAGAGAATCTCTCCAGCCGTAGATGGATATACCGCCAGTACGACCACATGGTGAGGACGAATACAGTGGTACAACCAGGCTCTGATGCCTCTGTCATAAGGATAAAGGGTACAAACAAGGCAATAGCCATGACTGTTGACTGCAATTCCCTCTACTGCCATCTCGATCCCTTCACAGGTGGCGCCATAGCTGTGGCAGAGGCATCGAGAAACCTCGTTGTAAGCGGTGCAAAGCCCCTTGCCCTTACAGATTGCCTCAACTTCGGCAACCCTGAAAGGGAGGAGGTGATGTGGCAGTTTAGAGAGGTAATATCTGGTATGAAAAATGCCTGTCTTGCCTTAGACGTACCTGTTGTAAGTGGAAACGTGAGCTTCTACAACGAGACCTCTGGAAAGGCTATACATCCCACACCAACAGTGGGTATGGTGGGGCTCATAGAGGATATGAGATTCTGTACAACACAGTGGTTCAAGGACGAGGGAGACCTTGTCTTGCTCTTGGGCGAGACTGGAGAGGAACTCGGTGGGACAGAATACCTGAGGGTGATACACGGGCTCGAAAGGGGCGTACCACCGCGTATAGACCTTGAGAAAGAGAAAAACCTCCAGTCAGCCTGTTCAACCGCCATCAGGGCTGGTATAATAAAATCAGCCCACGATGTGTCAGAGGGAGGGTTTTTGGTTGCACTTGTGGAGAAATCCCTTTCCCCTGAAAGACCCCTGGGTGTGAGTGTGGAAATGGATATCCCGGAGGATATCAGACCAGATGCCTTCCTCTTTGGAGAGACCCAGTCGAGGATCATAGTGACCGTTGGTGACAAAAAGGCACTCGAAAGACTCAGGGAGATATGCGATGGATACGGTGTTCCTGTGAGTCTGATAGGGGTTACAAGGGGAAGAAGGATAAGGGTCAATGACCTTGTGGATATTCCCATCCAGCGTATCATGGAGGTATGGGAGAGTGCCCTTGAAGATAGACTCAAAGGAAAGGTATTGAATGAAGCCTGATAGATTTCAGGACAACTGTGGTGTATTCGGTGTCCACGGTCACCCAGAGGCATCGAATCTCGTCTATCTCGGTCTCTATGCCCTCCAGCACAGGGGACAGGAGAGTGCTGGTATCGTATCCTCTGACGGGAAGAACCTCTACTCCCACAAGGGCATGGGACTCGTTGCGGATGTATTCACAGAGGAGACGATACGGGGACTCAGGGGTCGTTCTGCCATAGGGCATGTGAGATACTCCACAGCAGGGGATTCACATATACGTAACGCACAGCCTTTTGTTGTAGAGTACGCACGCGGTGCCCTTGCCATAGCCCATAACGGACATCTTGTGAATGCACGTATACTTAAGGACGAGCTCGAGGCATACGGCTCCATATTCCAGTCCAGCATGGATACAGAGATAATAGTCCATCTTATAGCCTCGAACAAAGAAAGGTCCTTCATTGATCGGCTCATCTATGCGCTCGGAAGGGTCAGGGGGTCTTACTCCCTCCTTCTCCTTACAGAGAAGGAGATGATTGCGGTAAGGGATCCCAACGGCTTCAGGCCCCTTGTACTCGGAAGATTGAAGGATGCCTGGGTGGTTGCATCAGAGTCCTGTGCCTTCGACCTCATAGAGGCAGAGATGGTAAGGGAGGTGGAGGCAGGGGAGATAGTGATTATCGACCATAACGGCATATCCTCCCTAAAACCCTTTGAAAAGGCACCATACACACCCTGCATCTTCGAATTCATATACTTTGCACGACCAGATTCCACCGTATTCGGTGCTAACGTATACTCTGTAAGGAAGAGACTCGGCAGTATACTTGCGGAGGAACATCCAGTGGATGCAGATGTGGTCATACCAGTACCTGACTCGGGTGTGCCTGCTGGTATAGGATATGCCGAGAGGGCTGGAATTACCTTTGAGAAGGGGCTTGTAAGGAACCACTACGTTGGAAGGACGTTCATAGAACCAAAGGACTCCATAAGACACTTCGGTGTGAAGATAAAACTCAATGCCATAAGGGAGATTATCGACGGGAAAAGGGTGGTGGTGGTGGATGATTCCATCGTGAGGGGTACAACGAGCAGAAAGATAATAAAGATGATAAGAAACGCAGGCGCAGAGGAGGTGCACATGAGGATAAGCTCACCACCCACCATATGCCCGTGCTACTACGGTATAGATACGCCATCGAAGGAGGAACTCATAGCATCAGAATACACAGTGGAGGAAATAAACAGGTTCCTTACATCCGATAGTCTCGGCTACCTGAGCGTGGACGGGATGTTCAGGGCTGTAAAAGAGGCAGGGGGAAGCTTCTGTACCGCCTGCTTCACCGGTGAGTACCCGGTGGATGTGATAAAGGAAAAGATGCCCCCTCAACTGGTGCTGTTT
>WGFF01000211.1 GCA_015492355.1 Deltaproteobacteria bacterium | reverse complement strand
GTCTTTTTAAGGTAATGGTTCATTCCCCTTTCCCAAAAGACTTTAGACCAGAAGTTCTGGGGAAGGGAGATTGAGGGAAACCCCTTTTACAAAAGGGGTTTCCCTCAGTATACAGACAGGTCCGAAAAAGATACCCATTACTTTTCCTTTTGAGAGGAGATGGATGAGATAAGTTTAGAGGCACTTGAGTTCGACAGGGTAGTAGAGGAACTCGCTGGTTTTGCATCCACTCTTCCGGGAAAGGAACTCATAAAGGATTTAAAACCCTCCACAGACCCCTCTGAAATAGACCATCTCTTCAGGGAATTTTTGGAGATAAGGGATACGGTCCATGTTCACGGCACATTCCCTCTGAGCAGGTTCAGGGACATAAGGGATATCCTTTCACGGCTCGCACCAGAAGGTGTATTCCTGCTGCCCGAGGAACTCACAACCACAAGGGAACTCCTCGGGCTCATAAAAGACCTCACCTCAAGGCTTACCCCGCCTTTTGAGAAGACCTATCCCATCCTGTCCTCCATCATTGCAAGCCTCGGGGATTACTCGCACCTCGCCTCAGAGATAGACCGTATACTCGATGAGAAAGGACAGATAAGGGATGAGGCATCAGGTGAACTTTACACCATAAGAAAGGAGATAATCTCTCTACGAAACAGGGCAAGAAAGGTACTCGATGAGATAAGGGAAAGCAGGAGATACAGGGAGATACTTCAGGACGAGTTCTTTACCATCAGGGACGACAGGTATGTACTCGGTGTGAAGGCTGGTATGCATACAGAGCTCCCGGGCATAATCCACGGAAGGTCTGGCAGTGGACTTACATACTTTATAGAGCCCTTCAGGCTTGTAGACCTTAACAACCGTCTTGCGATCCTCAAAAAGGAGGAAAGGGCAGAGGAGATAAGGATACTCAAGGAGATTACAGGATGTGTGCACGAATCCAGGGATAGCCTTCTAAGGGATATAGGTATCGTGGCAAGGCTCGATCTCCTCCAGGCAAAGGCACTCTTTGCAGAAAGGATAAAAGCCATAGTGCCTGAGTTCTCCTCTACAGGGGATATAAGGTTTACAGGGGCAAGGCATCCCCTTCTTGTGCTGAAGGAGCTGAGAGGTGGAGAGAGGGTCGTTGGTGTGGATATTATCATGGAGGAGAACCACAGGGTGCTCGTCATATCAGGGGCGAACACAGGTGGAAAGACCGTGTCCCTCAAGACCCTGGGACTCCTAACCCTCATGGTTCAATCAGGTATACCTGTTCCATGCATGGAAGGTAGCAGGGCTGTTGTATTCAAAAAGGTATTCGCAGATATAGGTGACCGGCAGAACATACTCGCTTCTCTCAGTACCTTCTCTTCCCACATAGAAGAGATAAAGAGATTCGTCAACGAGGCTGACAGTGGCTCCCTTGTGCTCATAGACGAGATAGGCGTTGGCACTGACCCCCACGAAGGCGGTATACTCGCCCTATCCATACTCGAAACACTCAGAGAAAGGGGGGCAAGGGTGGTTGTAACATCCCACCTCAATATCCTGAAGGCACACGCTCAGATAGACCCATCCTTCATGAACGCATCCGTAGAGTTCGACGAGGAGACCCTAAAACCCCTCTACAGGCTCCGCTACGGCAGACCTGGCGAAAGCTTCGGCATATCGATAGCAGGTGCCCTCGGTATGCCAGAAGAGGTCATAGAAAGGGCAAGAAAGCGACTCTCTGGAAAGGAGGCAACCTTTGTCGAATCCATAAGGGAACTGGAAGAGGAGAAAAGACGCATAGCGGAGCTCAAAGAGAGGCTCATCCTCCTTGAAAGGAAGAGAGAAGAGGCATTGAAGACCCTCAGGGAAAAGGAATCCCTCATCCTTCAAAGGGTAAGGGAGAGGTTTGAAAGGCTCCTTGCAGAGGCAGAGAGACGGCTAAGGGAGATGATGGAAGGGCAAAAAGAGAAGCCACGTAAGAGAGAGCGTGCAATAGAAGATATAAGGCACGAGTACATGGAACGTCTCGGCATAGAGGAACCTGTCTATATACCTGAGCCTGGTGATGGGGTGGAGTTGAAGGGCTCGAACACAGTGGGCGAGGTCTTGAAGGTGGATAGAGAGGCAAGGAGGGCAGAGCTCAGGATTGGCAGTATGAGGGTATGGGTCAGCTGGAACAGGCTCTGCAAGAGACCACACAGGGAGACACACCTCCAGGGAGGGAGGATGGAGAGAGCCTATCCACAGGACAGAGTAACCACGTCGATAAATCTCGTGGGTATGAGGGTGGATGAGGCACTGCGGAGTGTTCAGAGATTCCTCGATGATGCCCATGCCAGCGGGATAGAAAGGGTGGAGATTATACACGGTATAGGTACAGGACGGCTCAAAAAGGCAGTGGAGGAGTACCTTAAGGAGACCACCTTTGTCAGGGGATTCCATCCTGGAGACCCCATGCGCGGAGGGGCAGGCGTTACGGTTGTTGAACTCGCATAGGATGTGGTAGAATCTTTAAAGTTGGTAATGGGTCATCAAATCGTACCCGAATTGTTGAGGGGAAAACCCTCCGGGCTATCGCTCCGGGCTATCGCCCTTTGTGGTAAAGAAGTGTTTTCCCCTGCGTCCTTTCCCAAAAGATTTTAGACAAAAAGTTTTGGGGAAGGGAGATTGAGGGAGACCCCTTTTACAAAAGGGGTTTCCCTCAGGATACAGACATGATACCGAGAGAGAAGATAGAAGAGATAAAGGACCGTGCTGATATAGTGGAGGTCGTATCCGAGTATGTACCTCTCAAAAGGAGGGGGAGGAATTATGTGGGATTATGTCCCTTCCATTCGGAGAAGACCCCTTCCTTTACAGTGAGCGAGGAGAAGGGGATATTTTACTGCTTTGGATGCCATACAGGGGGCAGTGTCATAACCTTTCTAATGAAGAAGGAGGGTATCTCCTTTCCAGAGGCTGTAAGGTCGCTTGCCAGGAGGTACGGTATAATCGTACAGGAAGACAGGGGCTATGGCGAGGAGTGGGACCTTCTCTACAATGCCAACAGGATGGCGATGGAGTATTTTAGGGAATGTCTCAGGTCTCGGGAAGGCAGGGAAGCAAGGGAGTATCTCAAAGACAGGGGATACGAAGGGGATATGGTTGAGAGGTTCTGTCTCGGCTATGCACCCCAGAGGTGGGATGGACTTACAGGATATCTCGGATCAAGGGGCATATCCCTTGAGACCGCAGAAAAGGTGGGTGTGGTTGTTAAGGGTGAGAGGGGGTATTTCGACAGGTTCAGGGGGAGGCTCATCTTCCCCATATTCGACCCGAGGGGCAGACCCGTTGGCTTTGGTGGAAGGAGCCTCGATGGAAAGGAGCCCAAGTATCTCAACTCTCCAGAGTCCCCTGTCTTCAGGAAGGGCAGGATACTCTATGGGTTCTGGCAGGCAAGGGAGTCCATACGTAGAGAAAGGGCTGTTGTAATTGTAGAAGGGTATTTCGACCTTCTGGCACTCCACAGGGCGGGTATTACCAACAGTGTGGCAACAATGGGTACTGCCCTTACCCCAGACCATCTTCGCGGGATAAAGGGTTATGTGGATTGTGTGTATACTGTATTCGATGGCGATGAGGCAGGAAGAAAGGCAACACTCAGGGGGCTCGATGTATTCCTCCAGGAGGATGTGAGGGCACGGGTGGTAGTGCTTCCAGTGGGTACGGACCCGGATGAGTTCTTGAAGGTACACGGTGGCTCCGCAATGAAAGACCTCCTTTCAAAGGCAGACACACCAGTGGGTTTCTATCTCAGGGAGCTCAAACAGAGGTTCGACCTTGGAACACCAGAGGGCAAGGCAGATTATCTGGACAGGGCGGTTACCTGCCTTAGGAGGATAAAGAACATCGCGGAGAGGGCACACTATGCTGGTCTGGTTGCTTCTATGATCGGTATAGGTGTGGATGCCATCTACAGGACGATGGAATCACCATCACGCACCTCCATACCACGTGTGATGAAGGGGATGGTGGAGAGGGCTGGTTCAAGGATCGCAGAGATGACGCTCATAAAGGTGATTATAAAACATCCCGAACTCTACGATGAAAGGGTTGAAAGGGCTATATCCATATTCAAGGACCCGGTGCTGAAAGAGGTTGGCAGGGCTATATCATCGAGTCTATCCAGGGGCTCTGGGATAGAGCCCTCAGGGCTTCTGGATGATATAGAGGATGAGGAGGCTAAAAAAGAGATTGCAGATTTCCTCCTGAGAGAAGAGGATGGATTTGTAGAGGAGCCATCCAGGATGGTGGAGGACTGCCTTAAAAAGATACACGGGACAGGAAAGCCCAGGGAGACTACAGAGGAGTTTTTGAGGAGACTCGAGCAGAGCGGAAGGATAGACCTCGTGGAGGAGATGAGGGCACGGATACAAAAGAGGATGTAGATGCCTGTACAGTGGCATGAACAGTGGCGTTGACACATACTCGAATATTTGATACAAAGACAGAAGGGGGTTATCTCTATAGTAAACATGCCCGAGTGGCGGAATCTGGTAGACGCACGGGACTTAAAATCCCGAGGTCTTTGTGACCGTGCCGGTTCAACTCCGGCCTCGGGCACCAGGAGAAAGTTTTACAGATAATCTTACCATTCTTTTTCCTGAGCCTTGAGAGTACTCC
>WGFF01000210.1 GCA_015492355.1 Deltaproteobacteria bacterium | reverse complement strand
GGTTTCAGGGGGCGGTAGCCCCCTGAAGCAAAGCAACGCAGTTGCTTTTATGATAGATATCCACCTTAGTAATCCCCGGGGGTTTCAGGGGGCGGCAGCCCCCTGAAGCAAGCAACGCAGTTGCTTTTATGATAGATACATACCTTAGTAATCCCCGGGGGTTTCAGGGGGTGTAACCCCCTGAAGCAAAGCAAGGAGTGTCATGAGCGTGGGAAGGCTCGACTTTCTGTTCGATCCACGGTCTGTTGCGGTTGTGGGTGCATCACCCACACCAGGTAAGATATCGCATATAATAATGGAGAGCCTTGAGGGTTCTGGCTACAGGGGAGAGGTCTATCCTGTGAATCCCAAATACACCACTGTAAGGGGGCTGAGGTGTTATCCATCGCTCAGGGAGATAGGAAAGCCTGTTGACCTTGCCATACTGGCGATACCTGCCCAGGAGGTAGTGGATGTGGTGAAGGATGGAGAGGGTGTTGTAAAGGGCTGTATCGTTATAAGCGGTGGTTTTGGAGAGAAGGACGAAAGGGGGAGGCTACTTGAAAGGGAACTCAGGATGCTTTCCAGCAGGTCTGGCATAAGGATAGTGGGACCGAACTGCATGGGTGTATTCGATGCGGTGACAGGGCTCGATACGTTCTTCATACCCAGGGACAGGGTGAAGAGACCCGGGAGGGGAAGGCTGTCCATACTCTCTCAGAGTGGTTCCTTTGCCCTCACTGCCATAGATGAACTCGCCTCAGAGGGCATAGGGGTTGCCAGGGTGGTGAGCTACGGTAACAGGCTGGATGTGAATGAGACCGATTGTCTTGAGTTCCTTGCGGAGGATGATGCCACTGGAGCGGTTGCCATTTATATAGAGTCAGTAGATGACGGGAGGAGGTTTATAGATGTTGCAAGAAGATGCGCCATGAAGAAGCCCGTTATGGCTATAAAGGTTGGAAGGACCGCCCCTGGCATTACTGCCGCAGGCTCGCATACAGGTGCCATGGCAGGTAGATACGAGATATACAGGACAGCATTCAAAAAGGCCTCCATCATAGAGCTCAGGGGATTCGAGGATTTTATAGATGGCTGTAAGGCACTGGGCAGGTACGATCCTCCAAAGGGTAACAGGGTTGTAATCATCACGGATGGTGGCGGTGTGGGTGTGAATATTGCGGATGCATGCTGTGAGCTCGGGCTCAAGGTGCCATCACTCGAAGAGGATTTGAAAAAGAGGATAGAGAAGGAATTTCCACCATTTTTCATAGTAGGTAATCCCCTCGACCTCACGGGCAGTGTCACGGATGAACTCTTTGCAAAGGCTGTTGAACGTACACTGAGGAACAAGAGGTTCGATATGGCTATTGTGGCTGCGTTGTGGGGACCACCAGGGCTTACAGACAGACTTCCAGAGATACTCGCCAGAAAGGCAAGGGCTATAAAAAAACCAGTTATCATCTGCTCCCCAGGGGGTGAGTATGCAAGGAAGAAGAGGGCACTCTTCAGGAAGTACGGCTTTCCTGTCTTCACGACACCAGAAAGTTCTGCACGGGCAGGCTGGGTACTCTCAAAGACCTCTCAGCGGGGTGGTAGAAGGCGGTCATGAAACGTGACGATATAAAGCGGGTCATAACGGAGAACAGGGTACTGGGAAAGAATACCATAGTGGAACCACTGGCAAAAGAGATCCTCGGTGCATATTCGGTGCCTGTGCCGAACTCAAGGACAGTAAAGGATGTGACCTCTGCCATAGAGGCGGCAGAGGAGATAGGCTATCCAGTGGTATTGAAACTCGTCTCACCCGATGTCATCCATAAAAGCGATGTGGGTGCGGTCAGGGTCGGTATCGAAGACCCCAAGGATATGGAGGAGAGCTGGCGTTGTATGGTACGAAATGTGATGGATAGCCTGCCCTCTGCAAGGATAGAGGGTTTTCTTGTGGAGGAGATGGTAGCACCAGGGATAGAGGTCATAGTGGGTGGCATAAGGGACGAACAGTTCGAAGGGGTGGTCATGTTCGGCATGGGGGGCATATTCGTGGAGATAATGAAGGATGTAAGCTTTGCCCTCACGCCCCTTGAGAAGGGCGAGGCACTGGAGATGATAAGAAAGATAAAGGGCTATCCAGTGCTCGAGGGTTTTAGGGGGGAGAGTCCAAAGGATATAGACGCCATAGCAGATGTGATACTCAAGGTTGCGGACATAATAGAGGATATAAGGGATATAAAGGAACTGGAAATAAATCCCCTCATGGTGTATGAAAAGGGGGTTATGGCAGTCGATGCAAGGGCAAGGATAGGGTGAGGGAGGATAGTTTCACTGAGGGATTGTGGTCTGTTTAAACCTTCTGGAGAAGGTCTCCTCCCTGAGAGAATTATCCAGCGAAAAGATTATCCATCAGGTATCTACTCGAATCATAATCATGGTCTTTACTATCCTTTAATCTCTTAGGGTTGAATACCCCACCGCTTACGGCGGGGTAGTTTATTGGGCTGGCATCGGTATTTCATGGAGGGGTGGTTCAGGATGGTGTGCTCCTCTGGATTCACTCAAAGAGCCCGTGCTGTTTCATCCTCTTTTTTGTTTTCTTCCTTGCGGTCCTTTTCATGGTAACGAGTTCACGTGGTATATCGTCTATGAACCTTGATGGAGGTGTCTCCCTTACCTCACCCCACATACGTCTCTTTTTTGTGAAGAGCAGATAGACCTTCTCCTTTGCCCTTGTGATTGCAACATAGAGAAGCCTCCGTTCCTCTTCCAGGTCTGTATCCCTCATTGCCAGTGGGAGTAATCCCTCGTTACAGCCTGCTATGAACACCACCTGGAATTCGAGCCCCTTTGCCATGTGGATGGTCATGAGAGTGACCCTGTCTGCCTCCACATCGTAGGTATCCTGCGGTTCCATGAACAACAGGTCTTCGTAGAATCTCCTTAACCCCTCCTCGATACCGAGGGTATCGTAGAAGGATGCCCTGTGTGTGAGGAGTTCTGTGGTACCCTCGTCCATACCCATTAAGATGGCTTCCTTCTTTATGAGATCACTTAAAAGGGATACCCCTTCAGGTGTAATACCTTTAAGATGGTCTGCAAAGGATTTAAATGAGTCGTCCTTTTCACCGATTATGCGGTATGGGATAGAGCATCTGGAGAAGACCTCTCTCAGGGCATCCTTCTGGGAGTTTGTCCTGTAAAGTACCGCAAGGTCAGAGAACCGAAACCCCTCCTTTTCTCTGCCTGTGGTAAGGCTTGTAAGCCCCCCCATGATGGACTCTATCTCCCTTACAATGAACTCCCCCTCGTCCTTCTCATCGGTACATTCAACAACCATCACATCCCCACCGTCCCTTATGGACTTCACAGCCCTGTCCATCCTCATGGTGTTTTTCTGGATGACACTGGAGGACATGTGGACTATCCTTTTTGCGCTCCTGTAGTTTGTTGAGAGGGTAAGGATGGAGGCATCTGGGTAGTGTTCCCTGAACTCCAAGAATCCCCTGAGATTCGCCCCCCTGAAGTTGTAGATCGATTGGTCAGGGTCTCCTATGGCAAAGAGCCCACCATTGTTGCCGACAAGTAGTCTTATGAGACGGGACTGGGGGGGATTTATATCCTGGTACTCATCCACGAGTATGTGGGTGAATCTCTCACGGTAGGTCTCCAGAAGTACGGGGTCCTCTTCAAGGAGCCTTATCGTCCTGAGTATCAGATCATCTAAGTCCAGCTCCCCCCTCTCTTCAAGGCGGTTCTGGTACTGCGAGAGGAGTTCCAGTTCATCCCTTGTGGCATCCCTGTAGCCATGGAAGAGCAGGTTTTTGAGCCTCGATATCCTCTCAACACCAGCCTCTGGATTCCTGATGCCAAGTTCCCTGAGATGGGCTATCTGTCCATCCCTGGAACAGAGTACAAATCCCCCAAGTTCCCTTCTCAGGATACCGAGGCAGAGACGATGGAACGTATTTATGTTGAGGGTGTGTGGAGGAAAGGGTAGAAGGGTGGAGACCCTCTGTTTCATCTCGAGGCTTGCCCTGTTGGTGAATGTAACCGCAACTATGCTGGAGGGTGCCACATCCCTTTCAATGAGATGGAGAAACCTTGCTACAAGCACCCTTGTCTTGCCACTTCCAGGGGGTGCAACAACAAGGACTATCCTCGAGGACGAGAATACCGCTTCTTTCTGTTCCCTGTCCAGCCCTTCAAAGAATCTGTCCATCCTTATTCTCCCCGAGAGAAGGTCTCTACACCGGGTCTATATGGATAAAAGCCTTCTCTATAGCCTTTATGTTCTCTATCTTCTCTTCCACTTCCTTTCCTATATCATGGGATTCAAAGGTTGAGAGGTCTTTATCCACCTCCACGTGTATCTCCACATGGATGAAGTTTCCCACGTAGTGTGCCCTTACCGTGTTTATAGCCTTCACACCCTCCACACCGAGTGCAGCCTCTTTTATCTCATCCATGAGTGCGGGCTCAGGTGCCTTGCCCATGAGGCAGTCTATGTTCTCCATGCCTATCCTGTAGCCTGTATAGATTATCCACAGGCTTATGATGAGCCCTGCGATCGGGTCGAACACAGGGTAGCCTGCCCTGACACCCACAAGCCCTGCAAGTGCAGCCAGTGCTACAAGAAGATCGCACATGGAATCGACCGCACTCGCCATTATGGCAGGACTGTGGGCTTTTCTCCCCACCTTTCTGAAGTAGATGGTCATGATGGATTTAAGGAGTATCGTGATTACAGGTACAAGGAGGGCAAAGGTGCCGACCACCACGCTGTCCCTTCCGAGGAAGAGTCTTTCAAAGGATTCCCTTATTATCTCGAATCCGAGTATACCCGCAAGTATGGCAACGAGAAGACCAGCGATCGGTTCTGCCCTTGTGTGTCCGAATGGATGCCCTTCGTCAGCCTCCCTGTTGGATATCCTGACGCATATAAATACCGCAATGGATGATACGATATCCGTAAGGGAGCTGAATGCCTCTGAAAGGAGTGCAATACTTCCGGAGATCATGCCCGCCCATATCTTTATTACAAAGAGGAACGTATTGCCGAGGATGTTTACAAGACTTGCCCTGAAGGCAACGGGGTTCATTCAATTGCACCCATTTTAAGAGTTTCTTGTTATGGCAGGGGAGGGGATTTTCTGCCCTCGAGCCTTTCGTACACCCTTTTGAGGCTCTGCTGGGCAACTATATAGAAACTCTGTGCCCATGCAAGGGGTACATTCCAGTTAGTCTTACCGTTCATGTAGAGTTCTGGCACCATACCATCAGGGGTCATTACCTTTTCGCATCTCTCAAGATAGGTCTCTGCCTTTTTGAGGAAGTCTTCGTATCCCAGGAACATATCATCCATCCTCAAGCTCTTCATGGCGAGCTTGGAGTAGACTATACTGAGCCAGGCAAGCCCCAGGGGCCACTGTGCCTCATTCCCGAAAGGCTCCGAGGGATTGCTGTTGAAGTAGAGGTCTCCAGGATACCTTATCACACCGTGTTCCCTTACGAGGTTCGATTCTATGTTGTGGAGTATCTGTTTTGCCTGAGGTTCTTTTACGATATTGTAGGGCCATATAAGGCTCAACTGTGCCATATCATAGGGGCGGGATTCCGACTCCGCAGGAAGGATACGGTCGAGTGCCTCCCTTCCCATCCTCAGGAATTCCTCTGGTATGGGGAGGTAGGTATGGAGCGATATGGGGGTTGTGTATTTTGAGTGATAGTAACCATCGTCGTGCCACATGGTGAGACCTGCAAGCACACTGCCTATGCTCGATGAATGCACCTCTGGTCCCTCCTCCCATACACCGAAGTCAGGGTCCGCATGCCACCTCACAGTGGTAAGATAGAGGACTATGTCCCTTAGAAGGATGAGTGTTTCCGTACGGTCTGTGCCTATGACGTTGTATCCCTTCTTTATAAGGTCTCCTGTCTTGTAGAGGAAGAGCCCGAATATGTCGAGCTGGTGGTGTCCCCATTCATGGGTTATCTCTTCGAGGGTTACAGGGTGGACACGGGCGTGTATCACCTCGTTGGCGCAGCTGCCCAAGTAATGACGCTTCCTGGCACCACTCGATATCTTGTGATGGTATTTGTGGAATATACGGAGTATGAGCCTGTAACTCTCTATCATCTTGTCATAGGCACCCACGTACTCGTTGGCATAGGTGGCATACATTATGTCCCTGAGCCAGTAGACGTTGTACTTATCCCCTCCTGCCTCTCCCCTGTAGGGCGAGGCAACATACCCACCGTTTAACTGGCGAAGGCTCTCAAGGTGCCTGTACGCTACAAGGAGCTTTTCCCCTGGACTCAGGTCCTGAAAGGACTTGTTACCC
>WGFF01000209.1 GCA_015492355.1 Deltaproteobacteria bacterium | reverse complement strand
GTATTATATATTTCCAGAACTGTTTCTTCTGCCATGGAGACAAGCTGGCAGGCAAGGGCCATTATGCCCATGGATTCACTCCACTACCTCTACCCTTCCAGGGTAAGGACACTATAGCACAGCTTCAGGAGTCCTTTGTCTTCTGGAGGATAGCCACAGGAGGGCCAGGGCTACCCAAGGAGTCCACACCGTGGCTGTCGTCCATGCCAATATGGGAGCATTTCCTGTCAGAGGATGAGATATGGAAGGTCATCCTCTTTATCTATGATTATACAGGTAATGTGCCGAGGGCGTGGGAATAGTTCCGGTAGATGGTTTTGTAAATATTAATCTAAAAATTCAAGAGGGTATCAGCCTATGAAGAAGAAGAAGATAATAGTCTTTTCCCTATTAGTCCTTCTCGTGCCTGCACTCGGTGTGGCAGCACCCGGCAACGCAGATAGGGGAAAGGAGATATATGATCAGAGATGCTGGTGGTGTCATGGAGAGGAAGGGGCAGGAGACGGTCCTGCAGCCGAGTTCCTCAATCCTCCTCCAAGGGACTTTACATCAGGAACGTATAAGTTCAAGTCCACACCATTCGATGAGTTCGTCCCCACGGACGAGGACTTCTATAACATGATAAAAGGCGAGATGACCACGAATCACATCCCGGGGTGGACCGGCATGAACGACTCATCGATGCCAGGCTGGGGAGATATGTTGACTGACCAGGATATATGGGACCTTGTTGCATACATAAAGGTCCTTTCTGGTTTTGAAGGGCCTCCTGAGAAGGGCCCTGTAAGTCTTGACTCCCAGATACCAATGTCAGAGGAGAGTATTGCAAAGGGTCGGGAGCTCTTCCTGGATAGATGTGCAGAGTGCCATGGTGAAGAGGGAAGGGGCGATGCCACCAAGAAGCTCAAGGATGACTGGGGTTATCGTACCTGGCCGAGAAATCTCACAAAGGGATGGTCCTTCAGGGTAAGTAATGACCCCAAAGAGATATACAAGCGTATAACAGTGGGCATCCCTGGCACACAGATGCCTTCCTTTGCAGACCCAGACAGTAAGAAGAGCCTCACTGAAGAAGAGCGGTGGCATGTGGCGAATTACGTGGCATCCCTTGATGAGCCATATAAGAAACCGACAGATGATACTGTCCTTAAAGCCGTACGTGTAGATGGTGAGTTGCCAGATAAGGTGGATGACCCTCTCTGGGAGAGTGCACAGTACACAAGTTATTACCTGATACCACAGATAATAGCAAAGGAGCGGCATTTTACACCCTCGCTCAATTCTATCTCGGTGAAGGCCCTTTACAATGACAAAGAGATAGCCTTTCTTCTCGAGTGGGATGACAGGACAAAGAGCCTTCCCGGGGATCCAAAGTCCGAAGAGATAGCCGATGGAGAGGTCTTCGAAGATGCTATTGCGATACAGCTTCCTGTGGAGATACCCCAGGGGAGTGAAAAACCTTATTTTGGCATGGGTGATGCTGCAAAGCCGGTGAATATATGGCACTGGAAGAGTGAATCCGGTCCCGAAGGGGCCCAGACTATCGATCTTATAAATGCAAAGGGATTCGAAAATATTGAGACGAGGGATGCCAATGAGGTAGGGCTTGTAGCCCACGGGACCTACAACAAAGGCACATGGCGGGTTGTGATGAAAAGACCCCTCAGAACAGGGTCTCCTGAAAAGGATATACAGTTCGAGGTCGGCAGATTCATACCCATAGCCTTTGCTGCATGGGATGGTTCCAACCAGGAGAAGGGGTCCAGACATGTCATGACCACGTGGCACTGGTTGCTCCTTGAGCCAAAGACAGGTATGGGTATATATCTCTGGCCAGTCATAGTTGCACTCATCGTGTTTGGTGGGGAGATCATGTGGCTGTGGAGTGCAAGGAAGAAGTAACATCCTGTTCAAGTAAGATAAAAAAAGGGGCCTTTTTGAAAGGCCCCTTTTTTTATTTATGTATTTACGAAGAGAGTCTCCCTGCAAAAGCCCTGAAGAGAGCTTGCAGGGTATTATTCCTTCTCAAGTACCTCCTTTATCTTTGCTCTCAGCTCTTCGGGCCAGAAGGGATTCCCTTTCTGTATGAAGCCCTTTACATGCAGGTTGAACCACTTGGGATCGAGCACTATATCGTCGATAATCTCCTTTCCTGTGGTGATTATGGCGGGTATATTTATGCCCTGTTCGACCATAGTTCTTAAGAGTTCTTCACCATCCATGACTGACTGTGGGTCATCAGGGTTCTTAAGGTAGAGGTCTGTCACTATGAGGTCTACTTTCTGGTTCTTAAGGGCCTCCAGGGCCTCGCTGCTGTTCTTTACAGCAAGGAGCCTTATATCTGTATCTGAGAGGGAACTCTCTACCATGGCCCTTGCCACCTTGTCGTCTTCTACAAGGAGTACGGTCTCTTTTTCTTTATATTCCTCTTGTATAGATTCTTCTCTGGTAAGAGCGACTGCATGCAAGGTTCCATCTGTATCCTTTTTTATCTCGAAGCGAGCTCCGCATCTTATGCAGTTCACCCCTTCTCCTTCTTTCCAGTTCTCGAGAGTCTTCCTGGGAATCCAGAGTCTGAAACTGGTATGGCAGGAAGAGCAATTTATCTCCACAGGTTCCTTTTTTGAAGCCATGATTCTTGTATATTTTTAGTTACATTCAGAGATGGCTTATTAATAAGACATTGAAGGGTCTGAAAATTTAGATAAGTGTAACTTAATATACAGGCCCTGTCAATCTCTTAACCTTCTTTATAAGTAGCCATGTATTACGGTGGAGACAAGGGATAAGAAGCCTTCTCTTGACATAAAGGTTGGATTTGATATATTGAGCGAGATGGAAGTGGTTGTTTTTATTCCTGCCAGGTTCAGCTCCACTCGTCTCGAGGGCAAGCCCCTTCTGGATATAGCTGGCAGACCCATGGTGCAGTGGGTCTATGAACAGGCTGTAAAGGCTGAGCTTGTAGGGGATGTGGTGGTGGTGACCGATGACGAGAGGATATTGAAGACAGTGGAGTCGTTCGGCGGGAAGGCACGAATGAGCTCCACCCATCACCGTTGCGGTACAGACAGGGTTGCAGAGGCTGCACGTTGTGTGTCGGCAGACGTGGTCGTCAACATCCAGGTTGACGAGCCACTTGTAAGGCCAGAGATGATAGACGAGGCCATAAGGCCTCTGGTAGAGGATACCACCGCGGTAGTTTCAACCCTTAAAAAGAGGATAACCGATCCTGAGGAGTACTATGATCCCAACGTGGTCAAGGTGGTGACCGACGCAGAGGGCTATGCACTCTACTTTTCCAGATCCCCCATACCGTATTCAAGGATGCCTTTTGATAATCTCTCGGGTCCATTCAAACATATAGGGCTTTATGCATATCGCAGGGAGTTTCTTGTAAGGTTCTCTGAACTCGAATCCACCCCCCTGGAAGAGATGGAAAGACTCGAGCAGTTAAGGGTCCTTGAGAGGGGTTTTAAGATAAAGGTTGTAGAGACTCGATATGATTCCATAGGTGTCGACACTCCCGAGGACCTTGAAAAGGTAAGGGAGATGATGAGGCAGAGGATGAAGGCCGGGGGAGGAAGCGGGAATAATCTGGTTTGAAGGAGTTGAACGTAACAGTTATGGCAACAACACCGCATGTTAAGACGAAATTCATCTGTGTGACCGGTGGTGTGGTCTCCTCTCTCGGCAAGGGACTTGCCAGTGCATCCATAGGGGCACTTCTTGAGTCCAGGGGATTAACGATTACGTTACAGAAACTCGATCCCTATATAAATGTAGACCCGGGCACAATGAGTCCCTTTCAGCACGGAGAGGTCTTCGTAACCGACGACGGTGCAGAGACAGACCTTGACCTCGGCCATTACGAGAGGTTCACCTCTGCAAAGATGACAAAACGTCATAACTTCACCACAGGGCAGATATACGATGCAATAATAACCAAGGAGAGAAGGGGCGATTATCTTGGAGGCACGGTGCAAGTTGTGCCTCATGTGACCGATGAGATAAAGCGAAAGATACTCGATATCTCAGATGGTGTGGACGTGGCTATAATAGAGATAGGAGGTACTGTGGGCGATATAGAGAGTCTGCCCTTCCTTGAGGCCATAAGGCAGTTACGGTTCGACCTCGGTAAGGAGAATGTGCTCTATGTACACCTTACCCTTGTGCCCTATATAGCCTCGGCAGGGGAGCTCAAGACCAAACCCACCCAGCACAGTGTCAATAAACTGCGCGAGATAGGTATACAGCCGGATGTGCTTCTCTGTCGTGTAGATAGAGCCCTCTCACCTGAGCTCAAAAACAAGATAGCCCTTTTCTGCAACGTGGATCGCGATGCCGTGATAGCCGCAAGGGATGTGGACTGCCTCTATGAGGTGCCACTAATATTCCATCGCGAGGGACTCGATGACAAGATAGTCAAACTACTCAACATATGGACAAGGGCACCGAAACTCGAGCAATGGGAGAGGATAGTAAAGAAGATAAAGAACCCCAGATACGAGGTTACCATAGGCATAGTAGGTAAGTACGTAAACCTTCAGGACTCTTACAAGAGTCTTCATGAGGCCCTCATCCATGGTGGACTCGCCAATAGCACCAGGGTGAACCTAAAGTATATAGATTCAGAGGAGATAGAGA